>JAJXYI010000244.1 GCA_021780625.1 bacterium
CGTCGACAAGCAATACATCCGGCATGAGCTTGATAACCGGCCCCAGGGCAACGGTCGCATCCTCGAATGCGCCCACCACCTCGAACCCGGGCGTATGGGAAATCCATTGCACCACGGTGTCCCGCGTCACCTTGTCATCCTCGACGACCGCAATGCGCAAGGGCTTGCCTCCGGAATCCGATGCTTCGCCCCCCGGTCTCCGGCCCGCGTCATCCAACGTCATCTCATCTTCGTTTTCGTTGCTCATAGGTGATATTCAAAGCTTACCTCCGTGCCCTTCCCCGGGCCCGAAGACAGTTTAACGACTCCCCCGATTTCCTTCATTCGCTCCCGCATATTGCGACATCCTGAGTGGACCGGATCCACCCCGGAGCCCTCTGCACACCTGGTTGCTTCGAACCCGCGTCCATCGTCGCGCACCATCAACCGCAGAAGGGAGCCTTCAACCTCCAAACTCACTTCGATCTGCCCGCAGGCCGCATGCGCGATCGCGTTGGCGATGGCCTCCTTCATGCACATGAGCAGGTGATGCCGGGCGCCCGCGTTGAGGGCTGTCGTCGAGAGCGAGTGCGGGATCCGGATCCTGCATCGGATGCCCGCTTCCGTGATCATTTCCTGGGCAATACGGGCCACATAAAGCGCAAAACCCTCAACGGTGTCGTGGACTGGATTCACGGTCCAAACCAGCTCGTCGAGCGACTTCGTCACCGACTTGGCCGTCGAATGGATGCGGCCGAACATGGATTTTCGGGCGTCATCCGGCTCCATCCTGTCGCCGACCTGGCTCAAGAACATGACCTGAGTCAGCCGTGCGCCCAGGTCGTCGTGTATATCGCGCGAAATGCGCCGGCGCTCCTGCTCCACCGCGGACTCCAGCTCATGTCGCCTCCGCTCGATGATGTATTTCCGTCGAACCGTGCCCCAGATGATCAGAGCCAACCCGGCGATGGTGATGCTCCAAAGCAACCCCCTGAACCAAACCGACTCGAAGAGCGTCGGCAATTGCCGGAAGGCGAGACCTATTGGAATGGCGGCCGCGAGGGTACCCGGGTACCCGGCCCTGATTTCCAATCGATGATTTCCAGGTGCCATGCGCTGGAGCAACAGGTCCCTCGATTCGGCCAAGTTCACCCAATCCGAGTCCTTGTCGGAATCCAGGCGATACTCAAAATTCACGAGTGTCGGATGGGTCAGGGTCGGCGCTGTAAATTGGATGCGGATGCTCTGGGTCGCAGGCTGCAGGACAAGTGGCCGCCCTTTCGGCACAGCAACAGGCCGTCCATCGATCGACACCTGGGTGATCGTCGGCCAAAGCCTGGAGTCCTGGCTGCGAATATTCCGGGTGTCGATGACCGCGAGCCCCCCGGTGGTTGGAACGTAATAATCGCCCTTGGAATCAAGATACGCCGCGTTCGCCGTACCCCCCATACATTGGGTCGACGGAAGTCCATCCTCGTTGTTGATAAGCTTCGGCTGGACGGAGGACCCGCGGCCGTCAACGAGGGCTTCCAGACTCGTCTTGCGAATGGCATAAACCCCTACCGAACTGGTGAACCAAAGTGTTCCCCGCCCGTCGTCGTCGATATGATACACGTCGTCGCACGGGAGCCCGTTTCCCTGTCGAATGTGGGTCCATCGGCCGTTGCGCCAATTCAACAGTCCCGAACCCTCGGTCCCTACCCACACTCCGCCGGCCCCATCGCCGTGGATCGCGGTGACAAAACGACCGGCTATCCCTCCATCCCGACCCAGGAATTGGACCGTCGACGCCTGGATATAGCCGGCTCCCTGGCCGTTCGTCCCGAACCAGACCCGCCCCTCTTCGCCGGCGGCGAGACACCGCACGTCGCGAATCGGCTGGTCTCCACATCGCAAATACCAGGTCCATTTCCCGTCCTTCAACCGCCCTATGCCGTCGCCCGCTCCCGCCCAGATGGAGCCATCGTCCGTCCGAAGCAGGGCCGTCACGATCTTATGGGCGTTTCCATCCCAGCCTTCGGCAGGTCCAATTTGTCCGTTGCCTCCAGATTCGAGTCCGCCGCCCCAGCTGCCAGCCAGGACCCCGCGAGACCCCGCGTCCAGGAGCGCCCATATGTTCGGGTTGTACGGCTGCTTCACGACCTTGAACGACCGCAGGTCGCCACCGGCGTATTGGAATACTCCTTTGCCTTCAGTGGCTATCCACAGGATGCCCTTCCCCGCACCGGCGACCCCCATCACACGAGTGTCGCCCAGACCCGCCAGGCCAGGCACCAACCTGGCTTCCTTTTCCCGCAGGACCGAAATGCCGTCCGACGAAATCGCCACGATATTCCCGTTTGCGTCTTCCGCCATCTGCAGGATCCACGAGGACGCCAGCCCCTCACTGACACCACAGGTCGCAACCGAGCCATCCGGGTCCATCCGCACAATGCCTTCGCCGTCCACCGCCGCGAGCAGGTCTCCCCTCCGCGTCTCGAGAAAATGATCGGTCGAGACCTGCGGCGGGATGATGCGCGTCTCGAGCGCAGTATCACCATCGCCGACACGGTAGGCCCTCTCCTGGATCAGACTTACCAGCCAGAAGCCCCCTTTCCGACTCGGAAAAACCGCGTATATGTAGCCGAACATCGCGTCCACCTGCTGCCACCGTCCCCCTGGGTGCCACTCGTACACCCCTCCCGAACGTTCGGCCAGAAACCTGCCCGACTTTGTCGTCAGAAACCGGAGGTCGCCACCGATGTTGTATGGGCCCGTCGTCCAGCCATCGCGCACACGGACCAGACTGTGATCGTCGAGCAGAATCCACAGGTCGCCCGCGGGATCCCTGGCAATCGCGCGGACGGGCTGCCGCTCCCACTTGAGAGGCATCAATCTGGCGCGCCCGGTCTCGCAGTTGTAGTCAACCAACTCCCCCGTTTCATACCCGCACCAAATATGTTGGGTGCCGTCCACCCAGAGCGACGTGATGCGGTTGCCCGCAAGCGAGCTCGCAAGGTCAAAAGGGACCCGGGTGAAACGCAGTCCGTCAAACCGGATCAAATCGCCGATCGCCCCGATCCAGATCGAGCCGTCCCGGCCAACCGCACAACAATCCATCCCGCGCGCCTCCAGGCCGTATCCAATCCTCCAAGACTGAACGGCATATTCCGTCGCGCTCAGAGGCGTCAACACCGTCCCCCAAGCCAAGGTTGCCAGCATTATCGAGGCGGCACCCCGGAAAATCCCGCGCACTTCCATCCAAGGTCGACGGAACTTCGAAAGGAGATTTCGCCCCGGCCTGATCCGTTCATTCAATAGGCACCTCGTTTCCATCGGGCCCCATCGTGGGTGGGGCCGCCAAGTTCGGGCCGGGTGCCGCGTGAGGCAAGCAAACAACAGGAACCAAGCCCCAGCGGACCCACTGTGCCAGGGTTGGCAGGACCAAGTCGGATAAGGCGTTTCCCGAATGCGGGTGCGCCCGATGACAGCTCCAGCCGACCGAACCGGGATCGTTGAGCGTTCTTCATTCGCTTCGTCGTCTGGCGGGCGCGGGGGGCGCACGTGGGCACGGCGTCGACTTTCAGCAATCGTACGCCGTCCCATTGGCCGGAGCGACCTAGAGCAGCCCACGGGCGCGGAGCCATGACTCAAGCAGCGAGGGCCAGGCATCCAACGACGGATTGCTTCCGCCCAGGCCGGAGCCATGGCCACCATGGGCGAACAGATGCATCTCGGCCGGCACGCCGGCATTCACCAGTGCGACGTAGAAGTTCACGCTGGCGCTGACGTCGACAGTCCCATCGTCGGTCGTGGCGTAGAGAAAGCTCGGAGGTGTCTGTTTCGTCACGAGCTTCGTGGGATAATACTTCGAATACTCGGGCCACCGGGCTTTGGGCAGGTGCATCAGCTCCTGATAGCACTGGATCTTTCCCGGTTTTGGCGGCTGCATCGCATCGATCCAGGCATAGCCGAGGACCAGGAAGTCGGGACGGCTGCTCACGCGGTCCACCGGGTCGGGGGCAGTCGGATTGCCGGCGTCAAAGGTCGTGCCGGCCATCGCAGTCAGATGTCCGCCCGCAGAAAAACCGACCATGCCGATGCGATTCGGAGCGACCGAGTAGTCTCGGGCGTGATAACGGACCCAACGCACCGCGCGCTGCGCGTCGAGGAGCGGCACGGGATACAGGTACTTCGCCCCGAGCCGGTATCTGAGCACGAAGGCGGTGACGCCGCGGGTGGCGAACCAATCCGCCACCTGCCGCCCCTCAAGGTTGGCCGCCAACCAGAGATAGGCTCCGCCAGGGGCGATGACCACGGCGGTGCCGTTACCCCAGCCTTTCTGCGGTCGAAAGACCGTCAACGTCGGCGTGTCGCCAGGGCCGTTTCCTTTTGCCCCGGGCGCAGGGCCGTTCCAGAGCGGCTGCGTGGAGATCTCGAGCGCAGGGTCCAGGGCCTGCGCGGACGTCGCTTGATGCGTTTGCGCGGACAGCGACGTCGTGACTAGCGACAGGCCGGCGACCAGCGTCGCCAGGAATAAACGCGCCACAGGGCGCGCAATCAAAACCGTAGAGTTCGAGTGTTTCATGGAAGAGATGCGGGCGCCCCTGACGCCTGCAACGCGAGTGACGAGGCGCCGGAGCCAGGCGAATTTTGTAGGTTAGCTCAAAAACGGAAGGCAACGATGGAGCGAGAGGCAATCTGTATCAGAGTTTCCATGACCAGGTCTGGTGCTTGGGTTATCGTGGAAAATTCAAACCGTGGAAGACACCTCCGACGCGGCCTGCGGAATACCGGCGCCGCTTCTCCCCGGACGCCGCACATCGGAGCCCTCTTTGTTGCCTTCGTTGTCTTCTGTTCATTTCCTCGGCCGGACTTGAGATCAATTGGAGGATCGAGGCAGGGCGATCAGCAGCACAGCGCCATGCGCGGGCACGTCCGTGGAATAGGCCCCGTCAAACGAACCGAGATCCCGATGGGTCCAAAGGTTGCGAAGGGTCTCCCGGCCTCTCAGCCCCACGGCACTCCAGGTCATCTCGATTTTTCGGGGTTGTCCGGAGCGATTGAACAATCCGATTGCCCGTGCGCCGTCGGCGAGCGGCCTCATCCATAGCTCCGTGTCCCCATCCCGATTCACCAGGCGCGCAGGAGCCCCCAGCGGATCCTGATCCACGGCAATTACCTCGTCGTTGGTAAGCACCGACAGAGTCGATGCGTCGTTATCGGGAAGGTTGCCTCCGACCATCAGCGGCGAAGGCG
>JAJXYI010000233.1 GCA_021780625.1 bacterium
CATGAGCAGCTGGTTCAGCAGGCCGTCGCGCGCATTGAAGATCCACAGCCACACCGCCGCGCTCGCGACCGCAGGCACAAGCGAGGGAAGGTAGAAGACCGCCCGGAACAGGCCCCGCCCGCGCACGGGTTGGTTGAGGAGCAGGGCAAGCGCGAGCGCCAGGCTCAGGCCCAGGGGCAGCGAGATTGCGCTGAAGACCAGCGTGTTCCCCAGCGACTGCCAGTAAACGGAGTCCATCCCCATCTCGCGGTAGTTCAGCAGCCCGACCCAGATCGGACGTGAAAGCACGTCGTAGTCGCAGAACGAGTAGTACAACGACGCCACAACCGGATAGACCGTGAAGATGCAGAAGCCCGCTATCCAGGGGCTGATGAACGCGAGGGCCGTCCAGAGCGTGCGGCGGCTCGCAGGGCTCAGGCTACCAGCGGTCATAGTCCCTCCATTCCTGCATGCGGCGCGCACCGACGACGTCCCACCGGCGCGTGATCCGGTCCATGCTCCACTGGACCCGCTTCTGCACCACCGCCAGCGCCTCCTCGGGCGTCTCGCGCAGGGAACGGACGTTGTCCGCCGCGATCGAGAGCTCCATGTCGTATTCGCGCCAATTGGACAGCCGCGGCACGTATCGAGCGCCCGGGCTGCGCGCCAGCGCCGCGAATTCGCGGATCGCCGGGTTCGGGTGTGTCGCGTAGAACCCCGGAGTCACCTCCCGCAGGGCCGTGAACTTCTGCTGGAGCCGCGCCAGCTTCTCCGCCACCTCCGGGCGCTGGAGATAGCGGATGAACGCAAAGGCCTCCTCCGGATGCGGCGCCCCTTTTGGGATCACCACCACGTCGCTCTCCACAAGCGTCATCGGCGCATGGTCGGAGACGCCCGGGGCCGCGGGACACGGGGCGACACCCCACTCGACGTCGGGCGCGTAGCGGTCGATGAAGTTCTTCAGCCAGGGACCGTTGACCACCATCGCCTCGCGGCCGGCGAGGAAGGGGCTGTTCGAGGTCTGCGACTGACCGAACTGCGCGCCGAAATCGCGCAGGTTCTCCAGGCCATAGGTCCGCACCGAGTCGCGCATCCAGCGATACGCCGCGATCATGCCGGGATCATCCGCGATGATGCGGCGGTCGCCGTCGTAGTACTTCGCGCCGAACCAGAATCCCCAGGCCGAGAGAAACATGCCGGCGTCGGACGGGAGCATGCCCACCTGGATGATCCGATACTTGCGGGCGGCGCGCTCGGCCGCCGTGAGCTGGTCGAACCGCAGGCGCTCGAGCCGTCCGCCACGCATGATCTCCACGACCGTCAGACGCCGGCTCATCGACTGAAGCTCCGCAAAGGTCCGCGGCGGCCGGTCCGGATCCAGGCCCGCCTCGCGAAACAGCTTCTTGTTGTACCAGAGCGCCACGCACCCGGGTGTCGTCGGCAGGCCCCAGGTGAAGCCCTTGTACCGGCACAGCTTCCAGAAGATCGGAACGTAGTGATCCTCCCCAAGCCCCGCCTTCTTCAACGCCCCGTCGAGCGGCGTCAGGGCGCCCTTCTCCGCAAAGTCCGGGATGCTGTAGGACCACAGGCCCGCCACATCCGGCGGATCTCCCGCCGACGCCGCCAGCAGGAGCTTCACGTCGATCGGGGTCACCGAAAGGAACTTCACCTCGATGTGGGTCTGCGACCGGTTGAAATCGTCGATCACCGAGCGCATGGCGTCCGCCTCGAAGCCGGTCCACTTCTCCCAGTAATGGATCACCACCCGCCCGCCTGCCGCCCGGGCGCGATGATGACAGCCCCCCAGGCCAAGGCCCAGCCCCAGCCCGGCCAGGAAAAGCCTCGCAATCCGATAAAATGCGCCTGGGCGATCGATTTTCATTCAACGTCGACGCCGGGCCATCCCCAGATTTGGGGATGCGGACGGAGCAGGGCTCGCACAGCGTGGGGCGGACATGGGGAGGAGGAGGTGGGGAGAAACGTCGCGCGCCGAAGCCACGACGGGGATTTCTGAAAAACGTGAATGACAACGTTTGCATTGCAACCAAAAAATGCCGGTTTTCACCGCCAACCCAGCGCCCGGATGTATTGCAATCGATTCTCCCCCTAGAGCCATCGACCGATTTCAGGGACTGCCCGAATCACACCGCACTGACGGCAGCATGCACCACGTTTGCATACGTTTTCTTGCAGCACCCAGGCTGGCTCCGCCTCTCCGTATTCGACTGTTCGGCGGCGGCGTTCGGCCGCGGAGTGTCAGCGGCCCGAAGGCACCGCGCGCGTCGATTCGCGGATGACGATCGCCGCCGGCACATCCCCTGCCCCGAACGACGGGAGCCGCGAGGGGTGGTTTGCGGCCTCGACAATGAGGCTCACCGCACGGTCCGCCAGGTTGGCGAGCGGCTGCCGGATTGTAGTCAGCGTGGGCCTACAAATCGTAGCCCACGGGCCATCGTCAAAGCCGACGATCGAAACGTCGTCCGGACAGCGCAGTCCCGCATCACGCGCCGCGTCGAGGGCGCCGAACGCAATCTCGTCGTTTGCGCAGCAGATCGCAGTGGGACGCCGGCTGCGCGACAGCATCGCGGCCACTCCGGCTCGCCCCGTTTGAGCATCGAACGACCCCTCAAAAACCCACTCCGGCGACGGCATCGCCCCCGCCCCGCGCAGGGTCTCGATATACCCCTGCTTGCGCTCGTGTGCATCGCGCGAAGCCGAGGGCCCCATGATCAGCCCGATGCGCCGGTGTCCCAGCTGCAGCAGGAAACTCGCCGCGGACCGAGCGCCGTTGAGATTGTCCACGCCGACCACGGGCACGCCAATCTCCTGCACGGGAATGTCATTCGGGAGCGCCGACTTCGTGAGCACGAGCGGACGGCGGTAGCCCCGGAGCTTCTGGACCTCCTCGCGGGTGAGCGGCTCCGCCAGATAGATGACGCCCGAAGTGTCGAGGCTCGTGTGCTGCAGGACCTCGCGAAAATCGGAGCCCGGCTTCCGGCGCAGGGTCGAGATGTGCACGTCCCACCCGCGCGCACCCGCCGCCCGGATCGTTCCGGAAAGAAATCGCCCGTAGAATTCCGAGAAGAAGATGTTCTCGTCGAAAGGCACCACGACCGTGAGCGTCGAGTTCATTCCCCTGCGTAGGATGCGGGCACCGGGATTGGGCGTGAAATGCAGTCGGTCCGCCAGTTCCAGGATGGCCTTGCGCCGGTCCGCGCGCACGAGGTGCGCCGTCTCGGGCCGGAGCGCGCGGGAGACCGTGGACGGCGAGACATTGAGGCGCGTGGCGATCTCTACGATTCCGGTGTGATGAGCCTTGGAGGAGAGGCGTGGCATGGTGTGCTTTGCTCGAAGCGCCGCCCACTTTCACGCGTCCGATCCAAAGAGCAAGCAAGCTCCTGCACAGGTTGTCATGAACTGCCGTCCGGCGCCCCAGTCTCGAGGCGCCAGATCGACACCGGCCCGAACTGCTCCAGGCGCCGCCAGGTACCCGGGCAGGTTCCGTCGGTCAACGCATGCTCCTCAAACGGGAACAGAAACGCATAAACCGGGCGCCGCGACCGGAGGCAGAGTTCCTTGAGGCGGGCGAAATCCCCCGGCTGAAGCATGTCCCAGCGCACGATAGCCCGATCGGTGTAATAAAAAAGGGCGCCGCTGGTCTGCATCGTGAGAATCACAGGGTCGTCGGGCAGCGCGGCGGCCCGCGTGCACGCATCCTCGTACACCCGTTGCCCCCGCCCGATCTCGAGCGCAAAGAGCCGGCGGTCCCAATGAACCAGCCAGGCCGCGGCGCATGCGAGCACGGCCAGCGAGCCCAGGGTCGCCACCGCAGGGCGCATCCGGGCGAGCAGGCGGTCGGCTCCGAGCGCAGCAAGCGCGAGCCAGGCCGGGCAGGCCGGAAGAACGAAGCGCAGGTACCACCACGCCTCGTGCGTGCACCGGTAAAAGGCGTAGAATCCAAAATAGGCCACGACCCAGGCCACGAGTGCAAGCCGCACCCGCGCCGGCGCCGGGGCTCCCGGCCACGCGCCGACCGGTGCGAGCGCCACAAGGGGCGTGAATACCACGGGAAGCCAGAGGGCATAGTGCGCCAGCGTGCCCGGCAGGTACCCGGCCCCGAACAGGTATCCGACATCACCATACCCGGTGATGATCGGCGAGCCGTAGAGCCGCTCGTTCAGGAGCGCCAGGAACGCGGCCGTCGGCAGCCCCGCGGACGCAAATCGCACCCAGCGCCGCCAATCGGTCCCCAACAGGATCGCCACAGGCAGCACCGCCAGGAGGTTCGTCGGACGGATCAACACCGCCACCGAGAAGACCAGTCCCGACACCGCCGCCCAGGCCGGGCGTCTCGCGCCTGCGATTGCCGCCAGGACCGCCCCCGTCACCCAGGCCGTCGCCGGCAGGTCGCTCATGAGCTGCACGCCCATGAAAAGCACGAGCGGACTCGCCCCGAAGACGACCGACGCGGCCAACGTCCCCCGCCACGACACGCCGCACGCCCGAAGCAGGCCGCCTGTCAGGATGAAGGCGCCCACCGCATTCAGCCAGATCGCCGCCGCCGCTCCGGCCGGCTGGCCCAGCACACGCCCAAGCGCGGCGATCTGGAGGGGGAAACCCGAAGGATAGGTCGGAGCAAGCCGCCCCCCGGCCTCGGGCCTGAATCCAAGAGGACAATAGACGTAGTCGAGCCGTCCCGTGGCGGCCAGGCCTTCCAACGCCCGCTGCGGGGCAAACAGCCGCCCAGCCCCCAGCAGGCGCGCCTCGTGGAAATAACCGGAGGTGTCGGAATCCGCCGCATAGGCCCCGAGATTTTTGGCCACCACCGCCGCGAACATCCCCGCGATCACGGCAAACAGGCAGACGCCCCAGGACAGCCCGTGCGTCTGTTGGGGAGGAGGATGGCATGGCTGTGTGTTCATGCGGACAGGCCCGTCCGGCCGCACCACTCGACAACCCGGGCGCCCAAATCCGCCATCGGCGCCCGCCTGGATGACGCGCAGCGGCGTCCCGGCCCGGCGATTCTCGTTGATTCGCCAGAATACCGGCGATTGCGTGGGAAGACCAGCCTGCAGAGCCCTCCAGCAGCCGCCATGGACCGCTATTCCCGCACCAAGATCATCGACCGATGGACCCGCCTGGCCGCAATCGCCTGGGTGGCCACCTTCGCACTCTCCTTCGCCTGGCAGTGGAACGACGCCCGGCACGACGCACTTGGCTTTGCCGTCGCC
>JAJXYI010000081.1 GCA_021780625.1 bacterium
CCAGGAGAAATACGAGCAGAAGCCCGCGTTCTCAAACGACCGCCGCATCTCCGGTTCGATCCGGTATGAACCGGCGCTCCTGAACCAGAATGGCTTCCATTTCGTCGCGAAGGCCGGCTTCGAGAGCGGCCGGATCGACAGCAACAATCCGCGCGAACTGCCTCCGCAGGACCAGATCACTCCGTTCTTCGGCAGCGGCGCCGCGGGCACCAACCAGGCCACCTACAACGGCTGGCAGCTGTGGGACAACCAGACGGGTCGCATCGGCAGCGGCGTGGCCCGCCCGACGAACTACGCGAACGCCAGCTCCATGCCGATTCCGTACTCGTCGCCGTGGATTGAGAATTCCAGCTTCGGCAACACCAACGCCAACAATCCGGTCGCCTTCTTCGGCAACGGCGGCGGCGCGCAGACTGCCTACTGGGTCACCTCCGCCACGCAGCAGTACCAGGGAAATCACCAGATCGGCTACGTCACGGCTCCCGGCTCCTGGGCCAGCATCGCTCCCACCTCGATCTGGGCGGTCAATTCAGGCCTCCCGTACTCCAGCGCGGGCATCTTCAAGAACAACGTGCTCACCGATCCGTCGATCTTCAACTTCTACAAGAAGCTGATCGACGGCGACACGAAGCACGAGATGCAGCAGTTCCACCGCGAGACCTTCAACGTGGCGGAAACCGCCCTCAACGACCAGGTCGGTATTTCCTTCGATTACAACAAGGAGTACTACAAGTACACGCACACCGCCCTCCTGGGTGGCAACGTCGCTCTCTTCATCGACCCGATGTCCGTTTACAACAACGGCACCTCCGATGCGGGGCTGACGGGGGTTCCGTATTCCGACGGCACGCCGAATCCGAACGTGGGACGCCCATTCGTCTCCACCACCGGCGGCAGCAACTACTCCAATGCCACGACCAGCGAGGACAAGCGCGTCACCGCCTATGTCACCCGGGACTTCAACAAGGATCTGCCGGGCTGGCTGGGCCGTATCGTTGGCAAACATACGGTGACTGGACTCTGGGCCGACTCGACCCAAACGACTGATTCACGCGGCTGGGACAGCTACGGCTACCTCGACCAGAACGCCTATAATCTGCAGGATCCGCACCTCAACCCGGCGACCGTGAACTTCACGACCGTCGAGCCCGCAATGGTCATGTACCTCGGGCCTTCGCTTCTCGGCAAGTCGGCGTCCGGTGCCAATATCCCGGTGATCTCGGGGACCCCGGCGATCACCAACGGCCTGGTCACCTACTTCAACGACACGTGGAACGCCCCCGGCGTCGATCCGACGGCTCCCTGGACGAACAACGCCTATACGACCGATCCGTCGAAGTTGGCTCCCGGATACCCGGTCGGCAACAACCCGCTCCCGTCGAGTTTCACGCAGGCGAACAATCCCGCCAACTACGTCGGCTGGACCACCCAGCAGCTCAACATCACCCAGGCGAACTCGGCTGCGAATCGCGACCTGCTCGCGACCAGCGCTGCGCTGAACCGGGCCGAAACGACCTCCAAGGCACTCATCTGGCAGGGCAAGATGCTCGACGACAGCATCGTCGCCACCTTCGGCTGGCGCAAGGACACCGCCAGGGCCTACGGCGTCTCCCGCAATATCGGTGACGCGGCGGATCCCCAGAGCATCGACTTCAGCAACTACGGCCTTCCCAGCGGCCCGAATGGCGTCATCAGCGTCACCTCCCGCTCCGAGAGCTTCGTGGTGCATCTGATGGACCTGCCCGGAGTCAAGGACCTGACCAAGAGCCTGCCGTTTGACGTCAGCCTCACCTACAACCAGTCGACGAACTTCCAGCCGCTCGCGGGCCGCGTCGACGTGTACGGCGCGCAGATCGCCCCGCCGTCCGGCAAGACGATCGACCGCGGCATCGTGATCTCGACTCGCGACGGCAAATACTCGCTCAAGATCAACCGCTACGTCACCTCCGAGCGAAACATCACCACGAACGCGGGCTCCTTCGCGAACGACTTCAACTGGTGGATGGGCAGCCTCGTGAACTTCACGAACATGTTCGATCCTGCCATCCAGGGCGGCCCGGTTTGGGGTCCCCTCAAGGGCGGCAGCAACATCGAGCAGTACACCTTCAGCGACGACGTGTCGGTGCAGTCGGCGGCGCTCAAGGCGCAGCAGACCGCGGCCCTCGCCGGAGTGCGCGCCTTTGAGAACTCGGTCGACCCGCGGTTCTGGAAGGCCTGGGGATTCAACAGCCTCGCGTACATCCAGTCGAACCAGACCGGCAATCCGTACGTGATTGCAAACTCGATACCGAATGGCTTCACGATCACCGAGGACGGCGTCTCCAAGGGCGTCGAAGTCGAACTGAACGCCAATCCGTTCCCGAACTGGCGCATCACCTTCAACGCCAGCAAGGAGGACGCGGTCCGCAGCAATATCGGCGGTACGGCCCTCAACGGCCTGATGAACCAGGTCGCCACCATGGTCAACGGAGACGGTGGTCTGATGCACTTCTGGTGGGGCACGTCCGACGTTCCGAACGACCGGTTGGTTTATTACACCGGCGTCGGAGCCCCGGGCTCCGTCGGAGCCGACTGGGCCAACCTCAAGCTGGTCGAAGGCGCAGCCGCTCCTGAAATTCGCACCTGGCACTACAACCTCATCACCAACTACGAATTCACCCATCGGTTCCTGAAGGGCTTCAATGTCGGCGGTGGCGTGCGGTACCAGAGCGGCGACACCATCGGTTACCCGCCGCTCGGCGATCCGTCCCAGCCTGCGACCCTCGCGTTCGACCTCGCGCATCCCTACAAGGGACCCTCCGAGACGAACCTCGACCTCTGGGTCGGCTACCATCGGAAGATCTGGCGGAACATCGACTGGCACATCCAGTTGAACATCGCGAACCTGGGCAAGCACGACTACCTGATCCCGATCACGGTCCAGGGACCGATCGCCGGGCAGGCCGCCGGAACGCCGGCCGGGTATCGCATCGGGCCGACGCAGACCTTCCAGCTCACCAGCCGGTTCACGTTCTGATTCCTCAGGGTGCCCGTTCCAGGTCGGGCCGGACCCCTCACGACGGGGAAACCTGGATACACAGTATCGCCGTCGGGCGCCTTGGGGGGCGCCCGACGGTTCCTGCTCTCGGGTCCGCCCGTGTCTGGACGGACCCGTTTTTTCAAAAACCGATTGATCGCAAAATCACGTCGACCGCTTCCATCATGTCGTTGGCCTGTGGACACAATTCAGAGGGCGCAGCCGGTTCCTCCGGTGCGAGGTCGGAAACGCTGGCGTTCGAGGCCGTGGTTTTCGACATGGACGGCGTGCTGACCCAGACCGCGACGGTGCACGCCGAGGCCTGGAAGCAGCTGTTCGACGAATACCTCGCCGCCCGCGCGGCGCGCTACGGCGAGACGTTCCGCGAATTCACGCACGAGGGCGACTACCGCACCTACGTGGACGGGCGTCCGCGTTACCGGGGAGTGGAGGCTTTCCTGCGCTCCAGGGGCATCACCCTCCCGTACGGCGCCGCTTCGGACGAGCCTGGCGCGCAGACGATCTGCGGCCTGGGCAACCGCAAGAACGAGCTTTTCAACCGCATCCTCCGCGAGCGCGGGGTGCGTGTCTACGATTCGACCGTGGCGCTGATCATCGCGCTCCGCCGACGTGGCGTGCGCGTGGGGCTCGCGACCTCCAGCCGCAACGCGGGCGACATCCTCGAATTGACCGGCACGCGTTTCCTCTTTGGCGCGGTCGTCGACGGACTGGTCTCCGAACAGCTCGGGCTCCGCGGAAAACCCGAGCCCGACATTTTCCACGAAGCCTGTGCGGGCCTGCGTGTCCACCCCTCGCGGGCGGTCGTCGTCGAGGACGCTGCCTCCGGCGTCGAGGCGGGATCCCGCGGCGGCTTCGCCCTTACCCTTGGTGTTGCCCGTGAGGACAACGCCGCCGAGCTGCTCGCCCGGGGTGCCGACGTCGCCGTCGACGACCTCGCGCGGCTCGACGTCGACGGCATCAACAACCTCGTTCTGAAACGGAAAGCGGGGTTTGAAGCCGGCTGACTCCCCCGGCAGCTTGTCGTCGCACCATGAAAAGGAAACCCCTCCTCAACTTCTGGCAGCTCTGGAACATGAGCTTCGGCTACGTCGGCATTCAGTTCGGCTTTGCCCTGCAGAATGCCAATGTCAGCCGCATCTTCGAGACGCTCGGCGCCAAGGTCGACCAGATCCCCATCCTCTGGATCGCGGGCCCCGTGTCGGGCCTAGTCGTGCAGCCGATCATCGGCTACATGAGCGACAAGACCTGGAACCGGCTCGGACGGCGCAAGCCGTATTTCCTCGTCGGCGCGCTCCTCGCATCGACCGCGCTCCTGGTCATGCCCAACTCGCCCGCGCTGTGGTTCGCGGCGGGCATGCTGTGGATCATGGATACGTCCATCAACGTCACCATGGAGCCCATGCGCGCCTTCGTCGGCGACATGCTCCCCGACGAGCAGCGCACGATGGGCTTCGCGATGCAGACCTTCTTCATCGGGGCCAGCTCCGTGGTGGGTTCGATCCTGCCCTGGCTGCTCACGAACGTGTTTCACATCGCGAACACGGCGCCTGAGGGACAGCTGCCGCCCTCGGTGAAGTGGTCGTTCCTCCTTGGGGGCGTGGTCTATCTGCTCGCCGTGCTGTGGACCATCTTCTCGGTGCGCGAGTATTCGCCCGAGGAGCAGGCCAGCTTCCACGCGACGCCCTCGCAGGAGGCCGAATCCGGCGAGCCCGAGCTGACGCTCGACGTGCGGCGCTACCTCGTCTTCGGCTCCGTGCTGGTGGTGGCGGGTCTTCTCGCCAGCGCCGCGATCGGCGGTTTCGGCTGGGACAAGCCGCTCTACATCCTCTCCGGCGGTTTTGGCTTTTACGGTCTGCTGCAGATCGTGGCCGCCCTGCGCTACTCGGCGGGCCGCAAACGCGGGCTGGTCGAACTCGTGTACGACATCAACAACATGCCCGGCCCCATGCGCCAGCTGGCCCTGGCGCAGATGTTCACCTGGTTCGCGCTGTTTGCCTTCTTCATCTACTCGACCGAGGCCGTCACGAGCTTCCACTATGGAAGCAGCGATCCCACCAGCGCGGCCTACAACGCCGGCGCGAACTGGGTGGGCGTCATGATGGCCGTGTACAACGGCGTCGCCGCCCTCGTCGCCTTCATGCTGCCGGCGCTGGCGCGGGTCACGAGCCGAGT
>JAJXYI010000095.1 GCA_021780625.1 bacterium
GATCTATGCAGCTGCGGCATCTGTTGACGATGGCGACGGGGCACACGGAGGACACGACCAACGCGATCACGGTGACGGGCGATTGGGTGAAGGCGTTTTTCGACCTCCCGCTGCCGGAGGAGCCGGGGACGCGGTTTCTCTACAACAGCGGCGCGAGCGTCGTCGTCTCGGCGATCGTGCAGGCGAAGACGGGCATGACTACCGAAGACTTTGCGAGGCAGACCTACCTCGGGGTGATGGGCATCACCAACTTCACGTGGCAGCAGGGGCCGAACCGCCTGAGCATCGGCGGCTGGGGGCTGGCGCTGACGCCGCGCGACATGGCGAAGGCGGGGCTGCTGTGGCTGAACGGGGGAAAATGGCAGGGACGCCGGCTCGTGTCGAAGGCGTGGGTTGACGAAAGCTCGCGCAAGCAGATTGGGAACGGCGACAGTGGGTATTGGAATGTCGGTTACGGCTATCAGTTTTGGATGAATCCATTCGGGGGCTTCCGCGCGGACGGCTACGGCGGGCAGCTGATCTTCGTGCTGCCCGACCAGGACGTCGTGGCGGTGTTCACCTCGCGTCCCGCGGGGGCGGCGGTTCCGGAGGCGTTTGGGCTGATGAGCCGGTATGTGATACCCGCGATAGGGGCGTCGGAGAGCGCGCACATCGCGGAGGGCACGCCTCCGGTCATACGGTCGCAGCCGGTCTCCTTGTCGGTGGCCGCGGGCGGGCAGGCGCTGCTGCGGGTGCGGGCGCAGGGGCCCGGGCTGACGTATCAATGGGAGCGTGACGGCGTGGCGCTCGCGGGAGCGACCGGGGCGGTGCTGAGGGTGGACCCAGTCTCGGGGAGCGATGCGGGGAGCTACCGGGTCCGTGTTGTGAACGGGGGTGGAGACGTGGTGAGCGAAGGCGCGGCGCTGACGGTGGCGGAGGCGGGCGATCGGAATCGCGTCGTTGCGTTGTCGGCCCGGGCGAAGGCCTGGCGGGGGGAGCGGGCGCTGGTGATTGGGGTGGCGGTGGCGGGTGGCGACGGGAGCGCCGGGGTTCCGGTGATGTTGCGGGCGGTGGGGCCGTCGCTGGGGGCGTTTGGGGTGAATGGCGTGATGGAGGATCCGCACGCGACGCTGTATTCGGAAGGGCGGGACGTGGCGCGTTGCGACGACTGGGACGGGGATCCGGTCGTAGCGAGTGTTGGGGCTCGGCTGGGGAACTTCGGACTGCCGAAGGACAGCCTGGATGCGGCGATGGTGTGGACGCTGAGCCCGGGGCTGCACACGCTCGTGATCGACCCGCTGTCTCCGGACCGCAGCGGAATGGTGATGGGAGAGTGTTACGATGCGCTGGGGGTTCCGTCGGCAGGTTCCCCGCGGCTGGCGGGCCTGTCGGCGCGCGGCTGGGTGGGCGCCGGAGATTCGACGCTGACGGGGGGCTTCGTCCTGGAGGGCGACCGTCGGCGTACGATGCTGATCCGGGCGGTGGGGCCGGGGCTATCGGACCTGGGGATCGGGGGGGTGCTGGCGGATCCGGTGCTCACCGTCTACGCGGCGGGCGAGGCGATTGCGTCGGATGACGACTGGGCCGGGGCGCAGGACCTGGCGGCGGCCTTTGTGCGAGTGGGCGAGTTTGCGCTGTCGCCGGATTCCAAGGACGCCGCGGTGCTGGTGACGCTTGGGCCGGGCATTTACACGGCGGTGGTGTCGGGCAAGGGAGAGGGGGGCGGGGTGGCGCTTCTCGAGATCTACCCAGTGCCCTGAGGGGGGCGATTTCGGGCGTTGCGGGCGGTGGAGGAATCCTGTTGAACCGTGGGCTCTCCTTTTTTGGGGAATTCCATGTTTTCGCTTACCACGGGTGCCGTCCTTTTCAGTGTCTTCGTCGGGCTCTTCTTCCTGGTGTTGTGGCTGTATTACGATCGCCGGGACCATCGGATGTTTGAAGGAGAGCGGCGGAAGGCGGCGTTTCACTGCATACGCTGCGACTGCCTGTATTCGGCAAAAGCGGGGGCGGAGACCTGTCCGTGTCCGCGGTGCGGGCACGTGAACGCGAAGCTCAAGTTCTGAGGCGGCCTTCCGGCGGGGCGGTCAATTGTAGAGCCAGAAGCGTTTGCTCGCCTGTTGGTAGATCCTGTCCTGAACTTCCCATTTGTGGAAGAAGGCGGGCACATCGACCCGGTCGCCGTCGCGGCGCAGGGCGTCGAGGAATGCGTCGGAACCCATGAGGCGCAGGAAACCGTTGAGCACGCCCTGCCGGGCCTTGAGGAAGGGATTCCGGTCGTAGCGGCAGGCGAGTTTCATCAGGTAGAAATTGAGTTGGGTGGGGTGCCACTGGTCCCAGTTGACGACGTCGACGTAGATGCCGGTGCCGGGTCTGCCATCGTGCATGGGGGCCTGGACTCTGCGGAAACGGAGGCCGGGGATTTTGAAGGCGTCGAGGTCGCGAATGAGCTGATCGCCGGAGACGTCGGGATGATAGAGTCCGCGGAACGGAGCGAGCCCGCCGACGCCGTGGCGGAAGCCTCCGATATAGGTGCCGAGGCCGACCATGGGATAACCGACGACGGCGGCGAAGTCGCGGATCATGGGGGAGGTTGGAACCCAGCGCAGGCCGGTATCGGGCCAGCGCATCCAGCGGTGCCAGCCGCGCATGGGGATGATGACGAGGCGACCTCGCTGGCGGACGGAGTCGGGGACATCGAGCACGCCGGGGACCTCCTTGGCCATGCGTGCGAGTTCGCCGATTGTCAGGCCGTGGACATAGGGCACGGGGAAGGCGCCGACGTAGTTGTTTTTGCGCCAGCGCGGATCGAGGAGGGGGCCGTCGACCTTGAGGCCTCCGAGCGGGTTGGGGCGGTCGAGCACGACGACCTCGATATTGTTTTCGAAACAGGCCGCCATCGTGGCCTTCATCGCGCTGACGAAGGTGTAGCTGCGCGTGCCGATGTCCTGGAGGTCGATCACCATGGCATCGATGCCCCTGAGCATGGCCTTGGTGGGTTTTCTGAAGCGGTCGTAAAGGGAATAGACGGGCAGCCCTGTGCGGGGATCGATCGAGCTGGGGACGCGCACGGACGCGGGGGCGTCGCCATTGAGTCCGTGCTCGGGGCCGTACAGGGCGACGAGTTTGACGCCGGGGGCGTGGAGGAGCACGTCGACGGTGCGCACGCCGCGGCGGTCGACTCCGGCGGGGTGAGTGAGGAGGCCGATGCGTTTGCCGCGAATGGCGGCAAAGTTTTCGGCTTCGAGCACGTCGATGCCGAGCATCACCGGGTAGGGGTCTTTGTGCGCGGCGGGCCTCCACGCGGGTGCCGGGGCGGTTGGGCGATAAGTCGCGGCGGTGCGGGGGCGCTCGGGCGCACTGTCGAGCCGGATCTGGGGCATCAACGGCTCGGATGGGCGCCGGGCCGGCTGGCTTGCGCTGCAGCCCATCAGACCGAAAAACAGGAGCGAAAAAGCGACGAAGTGCTGATGGCGGAGGGTGCGCAAGAAAGCAGGCATGTGGCGTGCGACACTTTGTTCGGCCCGGGCCCAACGTCCAGCGCGTAAAGCGGAACTTGGAATACCCGGACGCTGGCGGCGCAGCCCCGATTACTGCCGGGAGGGTCAGGCCCGGGACGGGTCGAAACCCGACTCACGCAGCGGCGCCAGATCGGAGTCGGAGCGTGCGAGTTCGAGGAAGGAGGGGTCGGATGCGATGGCGCAGCGGACGCGCCGGCCGGCCTCGGAGAGGTCGCCGAGCTGGCAGGCATAACAGCCGAGGTTGAATTGGATGGTCGCCTCCTCGGGATGGACGATCTCGGCCTCGCGCAGAATGGCCTCGGCGGCGAGCAGTGAATCGGCGCGCCGGGTTGCGTAGGCCCACATGACCCACCAGCCGGCCTCCTCGGGCTGAATACGGACCAGTTCGGCTGCGATAGGCTTGAGGAGCAGCCAGTGCTGGCGGTGCTGGAGGATGGATGCGCGCAGGGCGAGGGCCTCGGGCAGGTCGGTGTCGGGTGGCGACAGGGCGTCGAGTTCACGCTCGGCCTCGTCGTAGAGGCCGAGTGTGAGGAAGCCCCGGGCATGGGAGAGTCGCCAGACGGTCTTCACGGGGGGCGGCTCAGTGTGCGGGCGGCGCGCCGAAGTGGGCCGCGTACGACGCGTAGGCTGCGGTGTCCGCGAGCATGGCGTCGAGGGTGGCGGCGATCGGGTCGAGCCGGACGAGACCGGAAAACACGGCCTTGTCGCCGATCGTATTGGTCAGGATGAACGCTGGCCGCTGATCGATGCGGTGTGAAAGAAATTCCGTGGTCGAGGCGTCGACGCGGGCCCGGACTTCCGGGGACTCGGCGCGGGCGCGCAATTTCGCCGCGTCGAGGCCGAGAGACGTGGAGGCTGCCGCGACCGATTCTGCCATGTCGCCGACCTTGCGGCCGAGGCGCACGGCCGCGTGGGAGAGCGCGAGCCGCAGGCGGTCGTCTTCGAATCCAAAGTCGCGACCCGCCTCGGCGACGAGGTTGGGCGCGTCGTAATTCTGGGGTCCGGACGAGTGCCAGCCACTGTTGAGCTTATACGGCGAGCGCATGATCGTGCCGCTGCGGCGGTAGAACCAGTCGCACTGGGCCTGAGAGGTCGGAAAGGCCTCCGGCGGCATCAGTGCGATTTGCCATTGGAACTCGACGCGGCCGGCGTAGCGCCGTTGAAGCTCGGCCCAGACGGGCTCCACCCAGTGGCACCAGGAGGAAACGACTTCGAGGTAATAGACGATTTTCATGGGCAGGGATCGGGGGGGACTTGTGTGGCAGGTTGTCCGCGGAGCCGGCCGCCGTCAAATGGCGGCAATCGGCTGCGGCACTGGAGAGATACGGACCATTGATTGCGACCCGCCACGGGAAGCTCCCGTGCACTCCGATTTCATTTTCGCTTGTCAGACGCGATTTGAGTCCGAGGTTAACGCCATCCGAATTTTCAGCCCATGGCGTCCAACTACACCGAAGCCAGCATCAAGACCCTTTCCTCGACCGAGCACATTCGGCTGCGACCCGGCATGTACATTGGCCGGCTGGGCAACGGCTCGCACGCGGAAGACGGCATCTACGTCCTGCTCAAGGAGTGCATCGACAATTCGATCGACGAATTCACGATGGGCTTCGGAAAGCGCATCGACGTGGAGCTGGTCGACAAGACCGCGCGGGTGCGCGACTACGGCCGGGGGATTCCGCTGGGCAAGCTGCTCGAGTGCGTCTCGGTCATCAACACGGGAGCGAAGTACGACAGCGAGACCTTCAAGAAGGCGGTGGGGTTGAACGGCGTCGGCCAGAAGGCGGTCAACGCGCTCTCGTTTTCCTACCGGGCGCAGGCGGTGCGCGATGGGCAGACGAAGGTTGTCGAGTTTGCGCAGGGCAAGCTGAAGAAGGACCACCGGGTGGGCGCCTGCGATGAGAAGAACGGCACGATCATCGAGTTCATGCCCGACGCCGCGCTGTTCGGCACGGATTTCAGTTTCCGCACGGAGTTCATCGAGGAGATGCTTTGGAACTACGCGTTCCTGAACCGCGGGCTCACCCTCACGTTCAACGGCAAGGCGTTCAAGTCGGAGAACGGGCTCAAGGACCTGCTCCAGCGCCGGCTTACGGGTGAGACGCTGTATCCGGTGATCCATCTCGAGGGCGAGGACATCGAGATCGCGATGACGCACGGCGGGCATTACGGCGAGGAGTACTACTCGTTCGTGAACGGCCAGCACACGACGATGGGCGGCACGCATCTGGCGGCCTTCCGGGAGGGGCTCGTGCAGACCGTGCGCAACTTCTACAAAAAGGACTACGACGCCGGGGACATCCGCCAGGCGATCATCGCCGCGGTGTCGCTGCGCGTGATCGAGCCCGTGTTCGAATCGCAGACCAAGACGAAACTCGGGTCCAACGACATCGGCCCGAGCGGTCCGTCGATCCGGCAATTCGTGGGCCAGTTTCTCCAGCAGCAGTTCGACAACTACCTGCACCGCAATCCGGAGACCTCGGAGGCGCTCAAGCGGAAGATCGAGGAGAGCGAGCGCGAGCGCAAGGACCTGGCGGGCATCCGCAGCCTGGCGCGTGAGCGGGCCAAAAAGGCCTCGCTGCACAACCGCAAGCTGCGCGACTGCCGCGTGCACCTCGATTCGAAGGACAAGCGCGCCGAGGACAGCACGCTGTTCATCGTGGAGGGCGACTCGGCCGCGGGTTCGCTCACGGCCTGCCGCGACGTGCAGACCCAGGCGGTGTTTGCGCTGAAGGGCAAGCCGCTCAACACGTTCGGACTGTCGAAGAAGGTCATCTACGAGAACGAGGAGTTTCACCTCCTGCAGAGCGCGCTCAACATCGAGGAGGGTTTCGACGGCCTGCGCTACAACCGCATCGTGATCGCGACCGACGCCGACGTGGACGGCATGCACATCCGGTTGCTGCTGATCTCGTTTTTCCTGCAGTTTTTCCCCGAGCTGATCACGAACGGTCATCTCCATATTCTGGATACTCCGCTGTTTCGCGTCCGGAACAAGAAGCAGACGCTGTACTGCTACTCCGAGGCGGAGAAGCAGGCGGCACTCCACAAGCTCGGGCAGTCGGCGGAGGTCACGCGCTTCAAGGGCCTGGGCGAGATCAGTGCGGGCGAGTTCAAGGCGTTCATCGGCGAGGAGATCAGGCTGGAGAAGGTGACGCTGGACTTCCTCCACAACAGCGGGCAGCTGCTGGCCTTCTACATGGGCAAGAACACGCCCGAGCGGCAGGAGTTCATCATAGGCAACCTGAAGGTCGAGAAGGACCTCGTGGAGACCTGAACCGGAGAAAATTTCGATGTCGAAGCGCAAGAAGGATCAAGACAACGCCCAGCCCGAGCTTCCGCTCGGCGACGAACCCGCCGTGCCGGCGAAGGTGCAGGCCGATGCTCCGTCGACGTCCGCACCCGAGGCGGCCGTTCCGCCCCCCCCGGCGTCGGGCGGCGCGCTTGTGCCCCCGGTGCCGCCGAAGGATGCGGATCTGACCAACGGGCACGATGCGCCGCTGGCGAAGCACTATCGGAACTGGTTTCTTGAATACGCGAGCTACGTCATCCTCGACCGCGCCGTCCCGCATATCGACGACGGCCTCAAGCCCGTGCAGCGCCGCATCCTGCACACGCTTTGGGAGATGGATGACGGGCGCTTCCACAAGGTTGCCAACGCGGTCGGCTCCACGATGCGCCTGCACCCGCACGGCGACGCGTCGATCGAGGCGGCGCTCGTGGGCATCGGCCAGCGTGCGATGCTCATCGAGCCCCAGGGCAACTTCGGCAATCCGCTCACCGGGGACGGTGCCGCCGCCTCGCGTTACATCGAGGCGCGGCTGACGCCCTTCGCGCGCGAGGTGCTCTTCAACCCGAAGACCACGGTGTGGCAGCTCAGCTACGACGGGCGAGCGAAGGAGCCGGTGACGCTTCCCGCCAAGTTCCCCATCGTGCTGCTCGAGGGCGCCGAGGGCATCGCCGTGGGTCTCACCACGAAGATCCTCCCGCACAATTTCAACGACCTGTGCCGGGCGGCGATCAACCACCTCCAGGGCAAACGCTTCAGGATCTTCCCCGATTTCCCGACCGGGGGCATCGCCGATTTCTCGGAGTACAACGACGGCGAGCGCGGAGCCAGGGTGAAGGTGCGGGCCAAGGTCGAGCAGCGCACGAAATACCTGCTCGCGATCACCGAGATCCCGCACGGCACCACGACCTCCTCGCTCATCGAGTCCATCCTGGCGGCGAACGCCAAGGGGAAGATCAAGATCAAGCACATCGACGACAACACGGCCGAGAGCGTCGAGATCCTGATCCACCTGCCGCAGGGCGCCGACCCGGCGCAGCTGATCCAGCAGCTCTACGTTTTCACGGACTGCCAGATGACGCTCTCCCCCGCGGCCTGCGTCATCGACCACGACAAGCCGGTCTTCCTCGGTGTCTCCGAAATCCTGAGACGCTCGGCGGACCGCACGGTGGAGCTGCTCAAGCGCGAGTTGGAGATCGAGCTCGGCGAACTCGAGCAGCAGTGGCACTGGGACTCCCTGGAGCGCATCTTCATCGAGGAGCGCGTCTACCGCCGCATCGAGAAGTCGCAGACCTGGGAGAGCGTGATTGAAGAGATCCGGGAGGGCTTGAAACCCTTCCACAAGAACCTCCGCCGCGAGGTGACGCACGAGGACATCGTGCGGCTGACCGAGATCCGCATCAAACGCATCTCCGCCTACAACCGTTTCCAGGCCGACGATGCGATCAGGAAGATCGAGGAGCAGATCAAGGGCGTGAAACACGACCTGAAGCATCTGGTCGCCTACGCGATCCGCTGGTTCGAGACGATCCAGGAGAAGTACGGCAAGGGCATCAAGCGCCGCACGACCTACGACGAGATCGAGCAGATCAGCGCCGCGCAGGTGGTCTCGGCCAACCAGAGGCTCTACGTGAATCGCGAGGAGGGCTTCATCGGGCTGAACTGGCGCCAGCACGAGTTCGTGCAGGAGTGCACGATCCTCGACGACGTGCTGTGCTTCATGGCCGATGCGACGATGAAGGTCGCACGCGTGGCCGAGAAGGTGTTCATGGGCCGCGACATTCTACGCTGCACGGTCCTCCCGAAGGAGGGGGACAAGGCGTTCTACACGTTGATCTGCCAGGACAAGGAGAGCGGGAAGGCCTTTGCCAAGCGTTTCCAGGTCGGCGGAGTGACGCGCGACAAGCTCTACCTGCTCGCGCCGAGCGAGGGGTCGCGGGTGGTGTTCCTCGACGCGGCATCCAGCGAGGCGGCAATGCCGCGGAAGGTCACGATCACGCTGAGCGGGCGGTGCAGCGCGCGCGTCAAGGAATTTGAATTCGACCTGGGCGAGCTCACGGTGGGAAACCGTGGCGCGAAGGGCATCACGGTCACCAAGTATCCGATACGGCAGGTGCGGCGGGCGGGCTGAGGTTCTGGGTCAGATGCCAGAGGACAGAAGGCCGAGGTCAGAAGACAGAACGCAGATTTCAGAAATCAGGCTGCCCTCCGACCTCTGGCATTAGATCTTTGCACTCTGACCTCTGACTTCCGATCTCTGATATCTGGTTTCTGGCCTCCGACCTCACGGGATCTTCAGCTCCATGCCGATGCGCAGCATGCCGCGTTCGCTTTTCAGCACCTCGCGGTTGGCCTCGTAGATTTCCTTCCAGCGGGTGCGGTTGCCGTAGAAGCGCTGGGCGAGGTTGTAGAGGGTGTCGCCGGATTTGACGGTGTAGTGGCGAGTCGGCGACGCATCGGAGGGTTGGGGACGCGGCTGGGGCCGGCTGGTGGCGGCCTGGGCGGAGGCGGGCATGTTGAGGCCGTCGCCGGAGAGGGGGGCGCGGAGGATCGGTGCGTTGGGGTTGGGGCCGGCCTGGGGTGCCGGGGCCGAGGCGTCGTCCGAGGGTGCGGCGATGGGAATATCGAAGCCATCGGAGGAGGCGGAGGAGGAGGACGACGACGACGCGAGGGCGGGCAGGTTGACGCCCGGAGGCAGCGCGGCGCGCAGGGCGGAGATCTCGGCTTTCAGGCGGTCGTTCTCCCGCTGGAGCTGGTCGATCTGGTCGAGGTATCCCAGCTTCACGCCGGAGTTTTGCTCGGGGTCGGCGGGGAGGGTGCGCGCGAATTCGCGTTTTGACGCGGCGATGCGCTGGCGGACGAGGTCGGCCTGGCGTGAGGTGGGGTCGAGTTCGAGAAACTTGCGGAAGTGATAGATCGCGGCGATCTGGTCCTTGATGTGCTGCTGATAGATGAGCCCCGCCTCGAGGTGGGATTCGGGCGCCTCGTCGTCGCCGCGCTTGGCGATCACCTTGAGGAATTCCGCGAGCGCCTCGCTCTGGTTGCCCTGGCGCTCGAGGGATTTTCCGCGTTGATAATCCGCGTCGGAATCCTCCGGTGTGAAGGTGCTGGCGCTACGCCGATCGCAGCCACCGACGACGATGATGGCGCACAGCGCGAGAAAGGCGACGCGGCGGAAGCGGGAGTTCATCGGCTAGGGAAAGGGATTGAAGGATGAGGCGTATGCCGTAAGGTCCGCCACGGAATCCTGCGATTCAAATTTTAAATGAGCTTCAGCGACGAATCCGTCCTTTCACGAGCCCGCGACTGCATCCGCCTTGAGTCCGAGGCCCTCTCTGCGACGAGCGCGATTCTGGGTGCGGAATTCGTGGCCTGCGTGCGTGCCGTCGAGGCGGTGACCGCGCGCGGCACGAAGCTGATTTTCAGCGGCGTGGGCAAGTCGGCCCACATTGCCCAGAAGCTCACGGGCACCTTCAACAGCACCGGCGTGTCGTCGTGTTTCCTCGACGCCACGCAGGCGCTGCACGGGGATCTCGGCCTGTGCGAAGAGGGCGACCTTGCGATCCTGCTCAGCAACAGCGGCCAGACCGCGGAGATTTTGCGGCTGGTGCCGATCCTGAAGCGTTTTGGGCTCACGGTGATGGCGTTCACGGGCAACGCCGATTCCGAGCTCGCGCGCGACGCCGATGTGCGGCTGATCTACAGCGCTCCCCGGGAAGCCTGCCCTCTTTCGCTGGCTCCGACCGCCAGCACGACCGCCGCTCTCGCCCTGGGCGATGCGCTCGCGATGGTGCTGCTCGAGAGCCGGGGCGTCACCCGCGACGATTTCGCGCGCCTGCATCCCGCGGGCAACCTCGGCACGATACTCCTGCTGAAAGTCTCGGACATCATGCGCACGGGCGAGCGGCTGGCCGTGCTGCCGGACACCTGCAGCGTCCAGGACGCGCTCCTCGCGATGACCCGTGCAAAGGCCGGTTGCATCGCGCTGATCGATGGGGCGGAGGGGCGCCTGAGCGGAATTCTCACCGACGGCGATCTGCGCCGAAACCTGATCGGCACGCCCGATTTTCTCGCACAGCCGGCGGCGCGGTTTATGACGCGCAAGCCCAAGACCGTGACCTCCGAGGCACTTGCGGTCGAGGCTCTGCGGATGTTCGACCATTTCAAGATCGACGACCTGATCGCCGTGGACTCGGAGAACCGTCCGGTGGGCCTGGTCGACGTGCAGGATCTGCCGAAGATGAAACTCATGTGAACGGTGGACGCGGGCCGGCCCGATCTGGCCGACGGTTCGCGGTGGCATCGATCTAATGAGACGTGCAACCGATCTCATATCCAGACGGCGCGTACGCGGGTATCATCGCTGTCGCGATTGAACCACGGCGGTCACGGTGCCGGAACTCTGAGGTGCCGGTGATTTCGTGGCTCATCTCGCAGGGGAAGCGTCCTGAATGAAAATTAGTCCTCGAGTTGTCTTTCTCGGTGCCCTTTGGTGTAAATCCGACTGCGTAGTTAAGCGGTGATGGAGGATTCCCTGGTAGTGTCTTTGATCCTACGCGGCTGAGCTGAGCTTTGCCGTCCAACCCCGATACCCCTCGCCTCATGCAAACGCCCGTCCGCCTCTCGCTTGTCGTCCCGCTGTGCTGTGGTGTGGCGGTGTCCGCCTTCGTATTGGGCCGGTGGACCGCCGGAGGGCGGGTGGACTTGTCTGGAGGCGGGAGCGGGCGCGTCCTGAGCGTGGGGCCGGCGCGGGCCGAAACGCCGGGAGGGGAGGCGCAGGGGGGCCGAATCGAGGACGTTGCGGATAGGATGGCTGCGGTGGGGCGTGAGCAATTGAGGCGGCTCGATGGCGAGCGGCCGAGCGAACACAGGGAGGATGAGCGGCTGCGAATGATCGAGCGTTGGGCGGCGGTGGATCCGGTCGCGGCGCTGGATTATGCCCGTACGAATCTGGAGGGCGACCGGCGGGCGCAGGCGCTGACGGCGGTATTCACCACCTGGGCGCGGCACACACCGCGGGCGGCGTGGAGCTGGGTCACGACGCACGTTCCGGGCGAAATGCCGCATCTCGACGAGGTCATCGGCGAGATCGGGCGCAGCAGCCCGTCTCTTGCCGCGGAACTCGCCTCCTCGTGGGCGCAGGGGCATCCGTCTTCCGGGCAGGAACTCTACCTCGCGGCGCTTCAGGGCATGGCTTACTCGGGAAAATTCGCGGAGGCCTCGCGGGTGATCGGTACGGTCGTGGTGAGGGACGGGGAGGATCGAAGCGGTCTGGTCACTTTTTTGGCCGGACAGTGGGCGCGGTATCAGCCGGCGCAGGCGGCGGATTGGGTGAAGCAGCTCCCCGAGGGTGCGACGCGGGACCATGCCATGATGAGCTTGAGCGTGGCGTGGGCGGACGCCGATCCGGAGGCGGCGGCGCAATTTGCGATCGGGCTGCCCGCGGGTGCGACGCGCGAGAGTGCGCTTCAGCAGGTCGTTTCGAAATGGCTGACGGTGGATCCGGGACAGGCCCGCAATTGGGTGATCGACGAGGGCGTGCACGACGATTTCGACCAGGCGGTGACTTCGATCGCGACGCAGCCGCAGCTGATGGCCACGCAGCCTGCGTTGGCGCTGCAGTGGGCGGGAAACATCATAGACGACTCCGTGCGGTTCCGGTGCCTGAGCACGGTGCTCTCCAATCTCTATGCCCGGAATCCGGCGTCGGCGCTCAACTACATCCGCAGTTCGCAGGATCTCACGCCGGACCAGCGCGCGGAATTTCTGCGTCGATTCCCGGCTCCGTAGCGGGCGAGGGCGCCTTTTCAGGTGCGCGGGACTTGTGTTTTGGCGGTGATTGCCCTGCAACTTTTGGGATGAAATACCGACCCTTTGGAGCGACGGGACTGCGAGTCAGCGAGGTGGGATTCGGGGCGTGGCAGCTGGGCAATCCGATCTGGGGCGCGCAGGATGCGGATCCGCGTGCGCTGATCGACGAGGCGCTGGCGCAGGGGTGCACGTTTTTTGACACGGCTCCCGGCTATTCGTCGGGCGCGAGCGAAGCGGCTCTGGGAGAGGGGCTCCGGGAGGTTCGCGACCGGGTGGTGATCTGCACAAAGTTTGGGCACACGCCGGAGGGGGAGAGCGATTTCTCGGCGTCGGCGGTGCAGCCTTCGCTCGAGGCGAGCCTGCGCAGGCTGAGGACGGACCGCGTGGACGTTTACCTCCTCCACAACCCCCCGCGGGAGCTGTTGGAGGGACGGGAAGCCGCGGTGTTTGACGAACTTGAACGCCTGAAGGGTGAGGGGAGGATAGGGGTGTACGGCGTGTCGCTCGACTCGCGTGCGGAGCTGCAACTGATGCTGCGCAATACCCGCTGTGGAGCGGCGGAGGTCTTGTTCAACGCATTCCACCAGGAGCCTGCCGGTGCCTTTGAGGAGGCGGCCGCCCGCGGCGTCGGCCTCATCGCCAAGGTGCCGCTCGACTCGGGCTGGTTGTCGGGAAAGTACGGGAAGGCGAGCCGGTTCGAGGGCATCCGCGATCGTTGGGCGCCCGCGGTGGTGGCGCGGCGGGGCGATCTCGTGGAAAAACTGCGTGCGCTGCTACCCGTGGGCGTTGAACTGAGCGAGGCGGCGCTTGGCTTTGTGCTCGCGGCTCCGCAGATCTCGACGGTGATTCCAGGGGCGAAGAGCGTCCCGCAATTGAAGCGCAATCTGGCGGTTTCAGGACGCCCGCTGCCGGAGGACACGGTGCGCGCGGTCCGGGAATTCTGGGAGCGTGAGCTTCGCGGCGCTCCGCTGCCCTGGTGAGGGCGGGTGCGTCCCTGCCCCTCACCGTGTCCCGGGGCGAACCGGGCGGCCGAAGTGGGTGACGAACCGGATGCCCCCTTCTCCGAGAAGGTGCTACACGGGCGTTTCGTGCGCGATCACGCCGGGAGGCGAGTCGGTGCGCTTGCCTCACGGTGATTTCGAATCTCTCCCAGCTGGCGACTGATATTAAACGACTTGTTATAAGTAGCTTAAATGCCGAATTAGATTCGGAGTATGCAGATTTTGAGGAGGCTAATAATTGGTGTTAATGTCTCGCGGGATTGTGGCGTTACTCGTTAGTGGAAAATTGATTGCGATTTATCGCGCGAGCGAGGCATCTGTGGTGACGCATGCTTTACTCTTGGAGGGTTTGGCTCATACATACGCAGTTCTATGCCTACTCCGCCCTTCTCCTACCAGGATCCGTTTCCCCTCGGTACAGATGAAACCGAGTACCGTCTCTTGTCCAAAGAAGGGGTGAGCACAGCGAGTTTCGAGGGTAAGGAGATCCTGAAAGTCGACCCGGAGGTGCTGGCATTTCTGGCTCAGACCGCGCTGCATGACACCTCGTTTTTTCTCCGCAACAAGCACCTCAGGCAGGTGGCCGGAATTCTGGCGGATCCCGAGGCCAGTGCCAACGACCGTTACGTGGCGCTGACGCTGCTCAAGAATGCCGAGGTCGCGGCCGAGGGCATCCTGCCGTTCTGTCAGGACACCGGCACTGCCACCATCGTGGGCAAGAAGGGCCAGCAGGTCTGGACGGGAGTCAACGATGCCGAATGGCTTTCGAAGGGTGTCTACGAGTGTTACACGAAGGAGAACCTGCGTTATTCGCAGACTGCGCCGCTCGACATGTACGAGGAGGTCAATACCGGCACAAACCTTCCGGCCCAGATCGACCTCATGGCCACCGAGGGGGCGAAATACGAATTTCTCTTCGTTGCGAAGGGCGGTGGCTCGGCCAACAAGACTTATCTGTTCCAGGAAACCAAGGCGCTGCTCAATCCGAAGAGCCTGGAGGCCTTCATCACGAGCAAAATGCAGCTGCTCGGCACCGCCGCCTGCCCGCCCTACCACCTCGCAATCGTCATCGGTGGCACCTCAGCCGAGGCCTGCCTGAAGACCGTGAAGCTCGCGTCGACGAAGTATTACGACGCGCTTCCGACCACCGGCAACGCACTCGGTCGCGCCTTCCGGGACGTGGCGCTGGAGGAGCGTGTGCTCAAGCTCGCCCAGCAAAGCGGCGTGGGCGCCCAGTTCGGCGGAAAATATTTTGCGCTCGATGTCCGCATCGTCCGCCTGCCGCGCCACGGGGCGAGCTGCCCGGTCGGCATCGGCGTGTCCTGCTCGGCCGACCGCAACGTGAAGGGCAAGATCACCAAGGACGGCATCTTCCTGGAGAAGCTCGAGACCAACCCGAGCCAGTTCATCCCGGCCCACCTGCGCACGATCAAGGACGACACGATCGTGCGGATCGACCTCAACAAGCCCATGGAGGAGATTCGCGCCGAACTCTCGAAATACCCCGTCACGACGCGTGTCTCGCTGACCGGTCCGATGATCGTCGCCCGCGACATCGCGCACGCGAAGCTCAAGGAGCGCGTCGACGCGGGCAAGGGCCTGCCCGACTATTTCAAAAAGCATCCTGTCTACTACGCCGGTCCCGCCAAGACGCCCAAGGGTTATGCCTCGGGCTCCTTCGGACCGACCACGGCCGGTCGCATGGACAGTTACGTGGAGCTCTTCCAGTCGCTCGGCGGTTCGATGGTCATGATCGCCAAGGGCAACCGCAGTCCGCTCGTGACCGAGGCCTGCAGGAAGCACGGAGGCTTTTATCTCGGCTCGATCGGAGGTCCCGCGGCCATTCTCGCCAAGGACAACATCAAGAAGGTCGAAGTGCTGGAATATCCGGAGCTCGGCATGGAGGCCGTGTGGAAGATCGAGGTGGAGGACTTCCCCGCGTTCATCCTCGTCGACGACAAGGGCAACGATTTCTTCGTGAACATCTGCGGCGCCTGCATGCCGCAGAAGAAATAATTCGCGCGTCCCCGCCTGCGTCGTCGGGGCGCGGGCGTTCGCGGCGCGTCGACCCTTCGCCCTGTCCGTTCGTCGCCGCTTAATCTGCGAAGGCGATCTCCTTCATTTCCACAAAGGCAAAGATTGCCGCGATTGCGGCCGCCGCTGCCGCGAGCACCGTCCATCCGACCACGGTGTTTCCGGCGCCCACGAGCCCTATTCCGGTCGCGCTGAGCATTGCGAGCATGAGCGTCGCCATGCCGGAGAGCGTCCACTCGCGGCGCCCGCGTTTGAGCACGTCTCTGCGTGCCTTTGGCTTCGGCTCGCTCGCCTGCATCCATGAACAGGCGGCCGCCGTGGCAAAGGCGGTCACAAAGGTCAGCAGGCTCAGTCCCGGGCGGCCCGCGATGGCGAGTGCCAAGGCACAACCTGTCACCAAGATCAGCGGTCCCAGCATGCCGGCCCCCACTTTTGCCGCCCGCATTTTCAGCTCCGGCGTGGGACACATCCGGATCAGGTCCCAGCATTCCTCCCCAGCCACCGCCACCTGTGTGAGCTGCTGCGAGAACATCGCGCCAAACGCCACCGCGGCCGGCGCGAGCATGGCTATGCCCGTGTGCTGAAACGTCACGTAGAAGAACGGAAGCATGTACATCAACGTCGGCAGCAGCTGCGAGAGGATGAGCGGGTCGCGCAGGATCAGGCGTGCGTCCTTGAGCAGCGTGGCTTTGAACACCCCGCTGCGCCAGTGGTGGGCCTTGGCGCGGTGTGAGGGCCGGGCCTCCGTCGATCCCGCCTCCTGGAGGCCGCCGATGAAAACGCGCGCCATTCGCCGCGAGGTCAGCAGCGCCACCCCGGCGGTCGCCACCGTCAGCGCTGCGAGCATTGCCGGTTCGCCGTGGCCGGCGCGCGCGAAGGCCAGGGAGAGCGGGTTGCCGACCACGGTGTGAAGCATGCGCAGCGCCACCGCCTTGTGCTCGGGGGCCAGGTAGTTCGGCAGCTGAAACGAGAGGTACAGCACGACGCCCAGCACCGATCCGAAGACCTGGGCCGCCACCCGCGTCCTGCGGGCTCCGATCATCCGCACGAGCGTCAGCGTCGCCGCGATGCCCACGGCCGCCACCAGCCAGGCGAGTAGAAAGACGGTTGGATACGCCGCGAGGTACCGCGGGCCAAAGCCGATGATGGCACCGTCCACGACGGGGATGACGATCCAGGCCACGCCGAGCAGGGCTCCCGCCGCGGGCGTCGCCATGCGCGCAAGAAGCACCGCGGGCTGCGAGATCGGCGAAGCCAGCAGCAGCGGGAAATCCGTTTCCTCGAAGAGCAGTTTGGTGGCCTGCACGATGGTGGTTCCGAGCATCACGATCGCCACGAGCGTCCAGAAGGCGCCCTCGATGGCGGGCGACGGCGGATGACTGGCGAAAAGGCACAGGGGAATCGTGACCGCATGCAGGACGACGATGGCCAGAATCAGCATCGTGCCGCGACCGAAGTTCCCCTTGGAGTAACGGAAGAACAGACGCAGATCGTTGCGCACGATCAGCCGGGCCTCGCGCAGAGTCTGGCGCACGCTCGTCACAGCACGGGGGGCGTCGTGGCCGCGCCGGTCGCCTGCAGAAACACGTCCTCGAGCGTTCCGTCGCGGCGGCCGGAGCGTTCGCGGAGTTCCTCGAGCGTGCCCTCGGCCAGCAGGCGGCCTTCGTGGATGATGCCGATCGTTTCCGCCATGCGCTCGGCGACTTCGAGGATGTGGGTCGTCAGCACGACCGTGCCTCCGCGCCGGACGAAGTCGTTGAGGATGTCCTTCACCTGGCGCGCGGCGGCCGCGTCGAGGCCCGTGAGCGGCTCGTCGAGCAGCATGAGCGCCGGGCTGTGGATCAGCGCACCGGCGAGGGCCATTTTCTGTTTCATGCCGCGGGACAGCGACTCGATGTAGTCGTCGCGTTTTCCCCACAGGCCCAGGGTTTGAAGGAGCTCGGATGCGGCGGTCTCGGCGCTGCGCGGGAGTCCCCAGAGCGAGGCCACGAACTCCAGGTATTCGAGGGGACGGAGTTTTCCGTAGAGCACGGGATCGTCGGGCACGTAGGCCAGGGGGCGCTTGGCTTCAGAAGGGCTTTCTCCGAGGGACATGCCGAGGATGTGGATTTCACCGGAGTCGGGGCGGAGCAGGCCGGCGATCATGCGCAACGTGGTGGTTTTGCCGGCGCCATTGGGACCGAGAAAACCGTAGAGCTGTCCGCTCTCCACGCGCAGGTCCAGGCCGTTCACGGCCGTGGTCGCACCGAAGCGTTTCACGAGGGCCCGGCACTCGAGCGCGGCCGAGAATGGAGCCGGGCGAGCCTCCTCGGACAGCACGGGCGGAGGCGGGATCGCCTGATCGCCGTGGGGGAGGCTCAGATCGGGGAAGAGGGGCTGGTCCACGAGCCCGTGACGCTGCCTGTCCGGGCCGCCCCCTTCAACCTAAATGACGCGCTTGGATTTCAATCCACAAGGCACAAAGAGCGCGAAGAAAGACGATTACAGGGAAGGTCCGTATCCGGGACGTTTCGCCTGCGGGTTGCCGCGCTGCGTCTCCGCGGTTCAGGGGCGGATTTTGAGTGTGTGAAGTGGGGCCGCTCAGAGCGGGGCCGAAGCGTCGAGCCAGCCGGGATGCTGCTCGGCGTGGGCCGCGATCTCCTGGAGGATCGTCGCCGCGGGTGTGGCGGGCTGGAAGCCCCAGAGGCGGCGGGCCTTGGCGGAGTTGAGCACGACCCAGGGCAGGTCATAGGCGCGCGGCACGGGGTCCGACGCCACGCTGCGGGGACCGAAGCGCCGTGCGCACCAGTCGCTGAGCTGACGCAGCGACATTGACGAGGCGGCCCCGCCGCTCAGATTCGCGATCCGGTCGCCCGCCCCGAGCGCGGGTGCGCGTAGTTGCTGTTCAAGGACAGGCAGGAGGTCGCGGGGGTGCAGGCAGTCGCGGACCTGGTGACCACGGCCGTCGAAGCCGATGTACTTGAGCGGGCGCTGCCGCAGCCAGCTGTTGATCCAGAACGCGAAGATGCCCTGGTCCGCGCGGCCGAACTGGCCCGCGCCCGCGAGCACGCCGCAGCGGTTGATGAAGACCGGCAGGTCGAAGGCTCCGCCGTACTCGAGCGCCAGCGCCTCGCTCGCGAGCTTCGTGGAGCCGTACAGGGACACGGGGGACTGCGTTGAAAAGGTTTCGTCGATGCCCTCCGTGCTCACGCCTGCGGGCAGGGCGACTCCGGGCGTGGGGCGAAAGGCGCCCTCGGTGGCTTCGACGGGCAGCGAGGCCAGCGGCGGGATGCTGTAGACCCGGCTCGTGCTCAGGAGAATGAAGCCCGCCCGGTGACGACGGCAGTACTCGAGCAGGTTGACGGTGCCGAGGAGGTTGTGTTCGACGACCTGACGAGAGCTGGACTGTCCGTCGATGCCGGCCAGCACGCTCGGATTAGCCGCTGCGTCGATCACCCAGTCGGCCGCGGGCAGGGCGTCGACGTCGCTTGGGCTGCGCAGGTCGGCGTGGACGAGGCGCACGCCGAGCCGCTTGAGGGCCTCGCGGTTGCCCTCGCTGCCCGGACGGATGAAACTGTCGAAGCCGGCGAGCGAGATTCCGGAGCTACTTTCGGCGAGAGCCCGGGCCAAAGTGCTGCCGACGAAGCCGCAGACGCCGCTGATGAGGATGCGCATGCGACGGCTCTAGAGGGTCGTCCGGATTTTGCCAAGCGCGGGAGTGGGCGGGGTCTGCCCGGGCTTCGGCGACGGCCTATCTCCCCTGGGTTTGGAGGCGTTTTTGTGCGGCCTCCTCGGCCGCCTTTTTCTGCGCCGCCTCGTAGGCCTGGCGCTGGCGCATGCCGATTTCCATGAGATCGGAGACGAGCATGCGGGCCTCGCGCTCCTTGTCGGCCCGGGTCATGGCGGGCTGACCCGGTTTCGCTCCTCCGGGCGAGGCGCCGACTGGAGGAATGGGAGGGGGAAAGGAGAGGGTGGGCTGTCCGGTGGGTGCGACGGCAACGGAGACCCCCTGGGTCTGGATGGGCCTGCGCAGGGCCAGCGTGATGGTCTCTCCGCCAGCGCGGATGACGGCCTGACTGCGGGCATTGTCGCAGCTGACCACTTGGATCCCGTCGGTCGTGGTGCCCACGGCGAACCAATGGCCCCTTTTCTTCTGCGTATCGTAAAGGCAGACCCAGGTTTTGCCGTTCACCTCGCCCATGCCGGCGAGCTGAATCTTGGCGCTGGCCGCGACGGCCGCCGCGGCGGCGCCCCCGGGCGCGGGGAGGAAGGGGGAGGCAGTCGAGAGGGAACCGGCGCGGGCGTAGATGGCAGCCGCCAGCAGCACGGCTGCCAGCGCGGCACTCCGGCGCAGTGGGACTCGAAGCGCTGCGGAAACAGATGCGGACATGGTGTCGTGAGACGCTCCGGCGTCGCTGCGGTTCAAAGCGATCACGAGGCCGAACGTGTCTTCCAGGCCTCGACGATCTGGCGGATCGTCTCATCGAGGCTCACGCTGATGTTCCAGTCCGGATAGTGGGTGCGCATCTTCCTGAGGTCCGAGTAATAGCAGATGTGGTCGCCGATGCGGTTTTGATCGACGTAGGAGTACACCTGCCGCCGTCCGCTGAAACGTTCGGCGATCGCGAAGGCCTCGAGCACGGAGCAGGAGTTGCCCTTGCCGCCGCCGAGATTGTAGACCTCGCCCTTCCTGGGGGCCTGGATGAAGGCGGCCATGAAACGGGCCACGTCGAGGGCGTGGATGTTGTCGCGCACCTGCTTCCCCTTGTAGCCGAAAACGCGATACTCGCGTCCCTCGAGGTTGCATTTTACCAGGTAGCTGAGGAAACCGTGAAGCTCGACGCCGGTGTGGTTGGGTCCGGTGAGGCAGCCGCCCCGCAGGCAGCAGGTGGGCATGCCGAAGTAGCGTCCGTACTCCTGGGCCATCACGTCGGCGGCGACCTTGGAGGCTCCGAACAGCGAGTGTTTTGACTGGTCGATGGTGAAGGTCTCGGGGATGCCGTGCTCGTAGGTCGGGTCCGCGTAATCCCAGCGGGTTTCGAGTTCGCGCAGGGCGATGGCGTTGGGGGCGTCGCCATAGACCTTGTTGGTCGACATGTTCACGAAGGGCGACTCCGGGCATGCCTGGCGGGCGGCCTCGAGGAGGTTGAGCGTGCCCACGGCGTTGGTGTCGAAATCGTCGAAGGGGATGGCGGCGGCCCGGTCGTGGCTTGGCTGGGCGGCCGTGTGGACGATGGCGGAGGGCTGCAGCTGCTTGAGCAGGGCCAGCACTCCGGCGCGGTCCCGGATGT
>JAJXYI010000305.1 GCA_021780625.1 bacterium
GCCGTCCGCGTCCAGGCGCGCATAATAGCCATTGGCGTCGTTGTCCCAGCCGTTGCCCGTCTGACAGACGCGACCCATGACGCCGGCCCAGCCGCCGTCGTCGAAGGAAATGTCGGCGCTGACCTGGTAATCGGTCCAGGTGGCATCGCCCAGAACCGTGTAGGGCTTCCACTCGGGCGCCCAGCTCGTGACCTTGCGATTGACGACTTGTCGCAGGCATTTGCCGCGGCCGTCGGGGCGGTCGACGACCTCGAACACGCCGACGATGTCGGCGGTGTAGTGCGGCAGGTAGCCAAAGCGGCTAGGCTCGGAGTATTCGTCGAAGTTGTCCTGGTACGGGAAGGGGAAGGGCTTCTCGGCAGGCACGCCGGTGAAACCGCCCTTCTGCTGCCCGCGGGTCGTGGACAGGGAATAGATCGCGTCCGGTTGGAGGGTGATGGTGAACACACCGGTCGCGTCAGGCGTCACGTCAGACTGCCGGACGAAGTCCGACGAGCGGGTGGTGAGCCACACGCAGAGGGCCTTGCGGGAGAGGCCGCCCTCGACTGCGAAGCGAACCGTCTGCGGGACCTTTGCGCCAGCGGTCTCGGCGATCACGCTGTAGTCGCGGCCGGTGGCGGCGCGCATCGTGACGACGGAACCGCCGCCGGCCAGGTGCGTGCAGCCGCTGTCGACGTAGTGCCAGCCGACCTGCGTGAACTGACCGTAGTGGGCGTAGGCCCAGATGATCGGCTTGAGCGCGTAGTGCCCGCTCCAGGGGCTGTTCGCGAACATGGCGGGAGGCTGGTCCGCGTACGGTTCGATGCCGTAGGTCGATCCAACGAGGTACCAGTTCACGATCTTCGTGGCGTCGTGGTCGATGTAATTGATGTTGAAGCGGTGGACGGCCCCCAGGGCACAGGAGTAGGCGTCCGGGTAGAAGGCGCCGTCGGCGTTGTACACGTGATCCTCGGTGTTCCAGACGGTCTTGTGGAGCTTGCGCAGCGTCTCCCGTACTGCGGCGGGCTCGGGAGCCTGGGTGAGGCAGTGGTTGCCGACGATGCCGACCGCGGCATTGAGCGCGGGGTCTTTCTCGAGGGAGGGAATCCAGGACCACATGCGCTCGTTGCCGGGATCGTCGAACGCGTGGATGGGGAGCGAGGCCAGACCGTTTTGGTCAAGGGTCTTCCTGAACTGCTTCACCCAGTCGAAATTGGAGCCGCGCTCGTTTCGGCAGCCGATCGCGTCGAGCGTCAGGCCGTACGTGGCCTTGAGGTCCCTGACCCAGGAGACGTAGTAGTCGCACATGTCCTGGGACCAGAAGTTGCCGTTGCCGACCCATCCCGGGGCTCCCCAGGCGCAGGCGTCGAGGGTGAGGGCGGGCGAACGCTTCCGGGCCTCGGACATCAGCCACCACTCGTAACCGCGGCGGGCGTTGTGGTCGGTGGGGGAGCGCATGTGCGTGGGCTCGGAGCCCTGCGTCGAGTTGCCGTCGCTGCCGATCTCGACGTAGAGCGTCTGCATGGAGGCGGCGAACTTAGGCTTGAACAGGATATCCAGAATCTGGCTACGTTCGGGCTCGGGATAATCCTTGAGCAGCACGGAGGTGCCTCCGCCGCCGGAGACGGCGCCGACGCCGTCGAAGGTCCTGCCGGGAGCGGTGCCATCGAGGGTCAGAGCCTGTTCGGAGGCGCGCGCGGCTCCGGCGAGGGCGCAGGTCAGGGCGGCTGCGAGGAGGAGCCGGTGAAATGGGCGGATTGTGGAAAGATGCGTCATGATTTCAGGGGATTGGGGCGTTCCGACACCGGCTGGCCTCCCGGAGGCGGGCGGGGAATCGAAGCGCCCGGATGTATAACCGATATCGGCCTGTCGGTGCAATGGAGCGGATCACCAATCCCCTTTGTGAAATCCACCAGCGGCGTGCCGTGGCCTGCCGGGGTGCGCGAGGTGCGGAGCCCCCCGTCGAGCGCGACGCTGATCTTCGCCCTGGATGGCACGCGACGGCATTGCAGTTCGGGCGGCAGTCCTGCTTAGTCGCTGGCAAGAATGGAGGTGCCACGCGAAAAGTCCGGAGGACGCGGCTTCACCCGACCGGGGCGGGTGCTGGTGGTGCCCGACAAGTTCAGGGGCACGCTGACCTCAGGGGAGGCTGCGCGGGCGATCGTGCGGGGACTGCGGCGGGTCTGGCCGGACGCGGAATTCACCGAGTGCGGGCTGTCGGACGGAGGCGAGGGCTTCGCTAGGCTCCTGACGAAGGCGACGGAGGGAGTCTGGCATCGGATGCGGTCCTCCGACGCGGCGGGCCATCCCTGCGTCGCAGGGTGGGGGATGTTGGGAGACGGGTGTACTGCGGTGCTCGATCTGGCCACAGCCTCGGGCCTGGAACAACTGCCCGCGCGGCAGCGCCGACCGCTGCGCACGTCGACCCTCGGCACGGGCATGGTCCTGAGGAGGGCGATAAACTCGGGCGCGCGGACCGTGGTCGTGGGTCTTGGCGGGAGTGCGACGAACGACGGCGGCGTGGGGGTGGCTGCGGCGCTGGGCTGGCGGTTTCTGAAGCGTACGGGCGAGCCGATCGCCCCAACCGGAGGCGGGCTCGCGGAGCTCGTTCGCATCGAGCCGCCCGAGTGCGTTCCGGGCGCACGAATCATTGCGGCGACCGACGTCACCAATCCTTTATTGGGGATGAACGGGGCGGCCCATGAGTTCGGGCCGCAGAAGGGTGCCAGTCGTGCGGAGGTCCGGATGCTCGACGCCGCGTTGCGGCGCCTTGCGCGCATCGCGGGCCGGGACCTGGGACACCGTCATGAGAACGATCCGGGTGCGGGGGCTGCGGGCGGCTGCGGCTATGGATTGGTGACTTTCCTTGGGGCGCAGCTCGAGTCCGGCTTCGACCTTTTCAGCCGGCTCTCCGGACTGGCGGCGCGCATAGCGAGTCACGACCTCGTGGTGACCGGAGAGGGTTGCCTTGACGTCACGACCTTGTGCGGAAAGGCGCCCTATCGGGTGGCGCTTCTGGCGCGCGAGCACAAACGCCCCATCTGGGGCGTGTTTGGCCGATCGACGCTCGCCGGGGCCCCTCCGCAGTTCGCGAGGATCGCGACCGTGCTAGCCGATGGGCGAGCGCCGCTTTCGCAGGTTTCCGGACGTGTGCATGCAGACCGGCTTGCCGCGGCGGCTGCGGTGCTGGCTCGGTCGGCCGAGTGAGCGCCGCGGTGCGACCGCGCCGGGACGGCATGCCTTACGAGGCGATGGTTGCGATGTCGGATCGGTTCGGCGCCGCGGGCAGAAGCGGCGGAGGGGGCGCGGCTTTCGGACGCATCCAGGTGAAGAGCAACCAGCCTACCAGGATGGCGAGGGCGATGCCCACGAGCCCGTCACCTAGCGAACCGGGCTGGCCTGGAATCACGATCCCCGCGAGGGCATTGCCCACCATGCGGGCTGTGAAGATCGCGATGATCACTGAGGGATGGCTTCGCACCACGAGGCGGTCCATGAGCGGGAATGCGATGGCGAACACCGTTCCGCACAGGACCATGCCGGTCCAGGTGCTTGAGTTCACGGTGGCCCCGAAGGCGAGTCCGAAGGCGACGAAGATGGCGGTGCGCAGGATTCCGGGACGCACGACTGCGTCGACCGAGCGCTGGACGCCCAGGGCGAACAGCGCATTCATGATCAGGATACCGACAACCCACAGACTTCCCAGGTAGGGTAACCCGGAATTCGCGCCGTCCATGCCCGCGTGCCAGGGGGACCAGTGCGGTCTCACGACATCGACGAAGCGTTCGCCAAGCACCAGAAGGAAGCCGGCGCCGAGGCCGCCGAGAAACTCCGGTCTGGCGCGTGCGGGTGTGGCGGTCTCGGTGCGATTGGAACCCACCCCGACGAAGACGGCCATGAGGCCCCCGAGCACCGGAATCGAGACAAGGAGCGAGGCCAGTATTCGCACCGTCTGCACGTGAATCGGCTCGGAGGTCGACATCCAGGCGACTTGTACGGGCAACTTCACGAAGGCCTCAAGTCCGCTGTAAACGGCCCAGGTGATGCCGGTGTAGACAGCCACGCGCACGGCGAAGGGACGTCTTTTCCATCTCACGAGCATTCCGATCAGGCAGGCGATGACGCCGGCAGCCACCGCCATGCCGAGCAGTGACAACGTGAGGGTGCGCGTATTGGCCTTGGCGGTCCGTTCCCGGGTCCAGGCTTCGGGCACGTACACGTTGCGCCCGAAGCCCGACAGGGTGTCGCCTGCGAGATTGATCCACACGCGCGCTTCGCCGGCGCCAAGCGTCACTCGCGGATCTTTCCAGACGAAGGTCCAGTCGCTGCGCTTGGGCTGCTTGGTCTCGTCGGCGGTCACCAGCTTGAGGGACGAGGCGTCGAGCCCGTACACGCGTTTCAACTGGGTCTCCGCGAGACGCAGTGCGGCGGCCCGTGCGAGACTGGGGGCGGGCCTTGATTCCGGCACGATGTGCTCGTAGCGCTGGACCTTCCCGTCACCCGCGAGGAACACTCGATATTCCTCGGTACGGTCGGGAAGCGGAATGGTGTCGCGCACGAAACGGACATGCCATCCGGGCACGGCCAGGTAGTTGCCCAGGAGGCGGTGAAAGACGGTTTTTCCCGCCGTCTGCCAGACGAAGATGCTCTCGTTCTCGGGATCGTATTGCACGACGGGAAGGGGTTTCCAGTCGGCGCCGAGGTGGACGCCTTCGGACACAAGCGCGGCGCGGGCGGACGCGATGGCGGCAGATTTTCTCAGCGTCAGGTCCGGAAAATCGGGTTTGGCGAGCGACATCGACACGGTCCAGACGGCCATGGCTGCGACGCCTGCGAGAAACAGGAGCTTGAGGGCCCTGGGGGTGAGCATTTTGCCGGACGGCAGTGGCCGCGCCTGTGCGGCGGGCCGGCGTCTCGTAGTCCTGCTCCAGGCCGCGTTTTTCAGATCGTCGGGAAGGTCTCGCCAGGCTCCCGCGCGTATCCGGCAAAAGGAGACCCAGGCGAGGGGCGCGAGCACGAGGACGAGGACCACGACCGAGTTGCCGGTGGAGCCGTGGATTCTCGCGGTGTACAGCGGGAGCCCCATGCACAGCGCGTCGTACGAGAAGTGCATGATCATGCCGGGCAGCAGGCCGAAGCGCAGGAAGAGCAGGCCGAACACCACGGCGGGAATGAAGAGTTCGGCCATGCGGGCCCAACCCGGCATCGTCGGATACCCGGAGTGTGCGGATCCGAAGATCAACGCCTCGAGCACCAGCGCACCCACGACCCAGAGGTCCTTCCTGCCGAATTTCCGTCCCAGCAGGACCGCCCCGGCCAGGGGCAGCGCGCGGAAGAGGCATTCCTCGGTCGTGCCGGCGAGCAGGGCGATATGAAACGGCAGCGTCCAGGGAATCCGCGACGACAGCAGGGTAGGGTCGAAGAGCAGCTGCGACGGCATCCACCACCCGAGGTGCTTGGTTCCGAGGGTCTGGACCGCCACCTCATAGGCGAACATCACCACGCACAAGAGGGTGCCGCCGAGCACGGCGCCGAAGACGGGGCGGGTGCCCGCGGCGCGCGGTGAGAAGACCTTCCAGAGCTGCGGATGCTCCGGGAAGGCCTCCCTGGCGAGACCCTCCGCGGCGGCGTACACGGGCGCGTAGACCAGCATCACCAGCGCTCCGATCACGAGGCCGATGATCAGCCTTATCTCGAACGCAGAGCTCGACAGCGCGGTATAGTAGCCGAACCACGAGAGCGGCAGAAAACTGTAGCCGTTCAGGGCGGCGGTGGCCGCCAGGATGCTCGCGAGGACAACGGGTCCGCGCCAGCCGATCTTCGACTTTCCCGCCAGAAAAATCAGGCCGCCGACCACGCCACCCAGCACGAGGATCAATCCCATCGCGATCTCCGAGGCGATCGAGATGTCCTTGTTCGACGCACGCATCGCCGAAAAGCGACTGAAGAACTCGTCGGGAATTTTGACGCCGCGGGAGTAGCCGCTGAAGCGGTCGCCTCGCACGACCAGCACGCATTGCTCGCGTCCCGCGCCGAGATGCGGGTTGGGGCGTTCGTAGGTGAACGTGTGGTCGATCCGCCCTGAACTGACACGGTTGTCGGTCGAGGAGGCGAGCTTGAAGCCGTCGAGTCCGAGACCCATCGCGGAGGCCCCGCCCACGGCGAGCGCGCGGGCCTGGTCGGCCGTCAAGTTTCGCCCCGCCTGGGCGTCGGGAAGTTTTTCGGAAAAGCCGAGGAACTGGCCCTGCGGTGAGAATTCGACGAGGGTTTCTGCAGCGTCCTTTTCCCGATACAACCGGACGTCCCAGCGGGTGGGCTTGATTTCGCCCGAGGCGACGAGCGTTCCGAGATTCGCTTTTCCGCCGGCTTCGAGCTCGATGTAGTCCATCAGATCGGAGTTCTGCGTGAGGCGGGCAACCGCGTCCGCGTTGCGGGTAGGGCTCCACTTGAACTTTCCGGCCAAATCGAGGGCCGCCCGCGTCGCGCCGCTGCGATCCATCGTGATCTTCTGATTCAGGATGGGGAAGGCGCGGGTGTAATGGGTGTACGAGTAGACCGCTGCGGCGAAGGTGAGAACGAGCGCGGCGATCCAGAACAGCGAAGACCGGAAGGGTTTCATGCGTGGCGTGGGATGCCGCGGGAAATGCGGCAGAGGCTGGTGGGGTTTAGGGGGCTGGCTTGACCCCGCGGCGAACCGCGGGTCCCGGCAAAGTCGGAAAGCGCCGGGACCGATCAAACAGAAGGGGTTGAGCAACTCGGTCAACGCCAAAGCCGTGTCCGCGTCCGCCAGCCCGGCACGATCAGTTGGCGGTGACGTTGCGCCATGCTCTAATGTGGGAATTTATCCGGGAGGGGAAGCGCGTGACAACCTCCGGGCGCGGTCCCAAGCCTTGCAGTCATGAACTATCGCAGACTCGGACGCACGGGCTTGAAGGTTTCGGAACTATGCCTCGGCACGATGCAGTTTGGCTGGACCACCGACGAGGCAAACTCGATCGCTGTCATGGACGCCTTTGTCGCCGCGGGCGGCACCTTTATCGACACGGCGGATATTTACACGATGTGGGGTCCGCGCGGCCTGGCCGCCGCCGGCGAATCCGAGGAAATCATCGGCCGTTGGATGAAGCAGCGCGGCACCCGCGAGCGCATCGTGCTCGCGACCAAGGTGCGCGGAAAAATGTGGGAGGGGCCGGATGGCGAGGGACTCTCCCGCGCTCGCGTGATTCGCTGCTGCGAGGATTCGCTGCGCCGCCTGCAGACCGATCACATCGACCTCTTTCAATGCCACTGGGTCGATCTCGATACGTCGATCGACGAGACGCTCTCGGCCCTCGACGATCTCGTGCATTCCGGCAAGGTGCGCTACATCGGCGCCTCCAATTACCCTGCCTGGCGCCTGATGGAGGCGCTCTGGCAAAGCGACCGGCACGGCTACGCGAGTTTCGTCAGCTATCAGCCGCAGTACTCGCTGATGGAGCGTGCGGGATTCGAGATCGAAGCGATGCCGCTGTGCAAACACCATGGTCTCGGCGTCATGCCCTATTCGCCGCTTGCGTGCGGGTTCCTCACGGGCAAATACCGGCGGGGCGTGAAGGTGGAGAGCATCCGTGCGGAAGAGGTGCGGGAACTCTATGCCAATGACCGCGGCTTCGCGCTCATCGACGAATTGGAAAAGATCGGCGCCTCCCATGGGAAGACCGTTTCGCAGACCGCGTTCGCCTGGCTGCTGACAAATCCCGTCGTGACGGCCCCGATTGTCGGCGCCAACACCGCCGCGCAGCTTCAGGAGTCGCTTGGCGCTGCAGGCTATCGTCTCAGCCCTTCCGAAATGGAGTCGCTCAACTCGCTCTCCTCGTATCCGAAAAATTGGCGCCCGATCTGGGATTGAGCGCTGCTTCCGAGAGAAACGACCTCGCCTACAGCTGGCGAAAATCCCGGCGGCGGCGACAAATCAGGCGAACACGGCCTGCCCTCGGGAGGACTCGAATTACCCCATGTCCACCTTCATCGTTGTTTTCCGCGCCCTGCGCCGCGCTCCGGGTTATACGACCATCGCACTGCTGACCCTCGCGCTGGGTATCGGCGTCAACACGTCGATGTTCAGTCTGGTCGACGCGGCCCTGTTCCGCGTCGGGCCTTTCCCCCACGCCGGGCAATTGGTTCGAATCCTGGCGACGACCCGGCACGGTGAGTTGCGCGAATTCGCCGAGGCCGAGGTCCGGGAGATCCGCGCGCAGACAGTGCCGTTGGAATCGCTGACAAGCCTGTGGCGCGTGTATTATTCTGTCGCAGAACAGGGGCGCCCAGCTGAGCGAATGCTGGGTATCGCGGCGTCGGCGGATTTATTCACCACCTTCGGAATCCGTCCGCTGATAGGACGGCCGTTCACCGACGAGGAGACGAAACAGGGGAAAAACCAGGTGGTTCTGATCAGCCACGATCTGTGGGTTCAGCGTTACGGCGAATCTCCGAGCGTGCTGGGACGCACCCTGCGGCTGGATGGGCAGGCCGTGACGATTATCGGCGTGATGCCGGCGACGTGTGACGATCCGATGCTCTGGGGAAGCCCCGCGTTGTGGCGTCCGCTCAATTACACGCATGACCAGCTGACGAGTCGCGATTACAAGGCCTTCGAACTCGTGGGCAGGTTGAAGCCGGGGTTCAAGGCAGGTCAGGTGGCCGCCGCCTATGGTCCCCTGGCATCGCTTCAGGAACGCGCACTTCCGCAGCGTTACGCGGGCCTGCACTACCGGGTTTTGCCGCTGCAGAAGGCACTCCTGCCCGACGCCACCCGCCGGATGTATTGGCTGCTGCTCGGGCTCGCCGGTTTCGTGCTGCTTATCGCCTGTGCCAATCTCGCCAACCTGCAACTGGTGCGGGCCATCGCAGGTTTGCGTGACCTGGCGATCCGGGCTGCGCTCGGCGCATCGCGCGCTCGCCTGATTGCGCACCAACTGGTCGAGTGCGTGGTGCTGGCGTTCGGTGGAGGCGCGCTCGGCCTGCTCGTGGCTTTCGGGCTTAACCGCTTTCTGGAGCAGCATCTGTTTTTGGGCGGGGCGGATGGCGTCGATCTCAGGATCGATGCTCCAATCCTCGCGCTCACGACGGTGCTCTCCCTGGTCTCAGGAGTCGTCTTCGGCATCGCCCCGGCGTGGCTCGCGTCCCGCATCGACCTCAACTCTGCCCTCAAGCAGGGAGCCCGGGGATCGACGGTCGGCCGGGGGCATCACCAGATTCGCAACGTCCTCGTCGTAGCCCAAGTCGCCCTGGCGCTCGTCCTGCTGGCCGGTGCCGGCATCATGCAAAAGGGATTTTCCCGTCTCCTCGAGCGCAACACCGGCTGGGACACCGGACAGGTGCTCACGGCGGGCTTGCCCCTTCCGGAGTCGCGCTACGAGACCGAGCCCGCGCGTTACGCCCTGTTTCACAAAATAGAACAACGCCTCGCGGCGATGCCCGGAGTCGAACACGCGGCACTCTGCAGCTCACTGCCACTCGACGACTACACGGGGGTGCGCCCAATCTATGTCGACGGCCAGGCGGGCAACCCCTCCGTGCAGGCGCCGCGTGCCGCTCACGTGATGGTGACCTCCGACTATTTCAAGACTCTGGGGATTCTCTTTTTGGAGGGGCGGAACTTTCCTCCCGACCTCAAGGCGACCGATCCCCTGGTCATCATCGTCAACGAGGCGCTGGCTCGACGGTTTTGGCCCGGACAAAGCGCACTCGGACATCGGATACGCACGGATGACAGCGGCTATGTGACCACCGCCGAAGTGATCGGGGTCGTCCGCGACGTCGACATGGCGGCGGGTTTTGTTGAGCCGTCGACTCGCCTGCAAATTTACAAGCCCCTGGTCGATGAGCCCTGGGCTTGGGCGAATCTCGTCGTGCGCGGCCCGGCTCCAGCGTCCCTGGCGGACGGCCTGAGGCGTGCAGTGTCGGAGGTCGACCCGGATCTCGCCGTGGACCAGGTCGAAACCGTGCGGCAGTTCATCGACGACGGAAACAGCAACCTGCGCCTGATGGGCCAGATCCTCGGCGGATTCGCACTGTTTGGCCTAATCCTTGCCGCCGTCGGACTCTACAGCGTCATCTCGCATACCGTCATGCAGCGCACCGGCGAATTTGGAATCCGGTTGGCGCTGGGTGCGCGGCCCGTCGACGTCCTTGGCCTCGTGCTCAAAGGAGGCGCCGTGCTCACGGGGATCGGGTTGATTGTCGGACTCGCGGGCGCGGTCGGTCTCGGGCGGATTCTTACCGCACTGATGCCACGCCTTGAGGGCGCCGATCTCCCCGCCATGGCTGAAGTCTCCGCAGTGCTGCTGGTCGTGGCGCTCGTCGCCTGCTGGCTGCCCGCCCGGCGGGCCACTCATGTCGACCCGAACGCCACCCTCCGCTCCGAGTGACCGGGGAGGAGCGTGGTGTGCGTTCCAGATCCGACGGTGGCATTGGGCAAAGCTGCGAACGAAACGAGGGAGGCGGAGCAGGGACGAATGCTGGGGAAGCCGATTTCCCTAACGCCTGAGGACAATCGAATTCGGGCCGGCACTGTCGGATCACCGCTTGGTTCCCGACCCATTTCCTCGCCGCTTCCTGAAAATCGGATCTTGAATGCGGAGAGGTTATGGGCATAAGCTCAAAAAGACGATCGGCCTCCGCGCCGGATTTGCTTCCACCGATGACCGGTGTACGAAGCGACGGTCCGCTGCGGTTTCCCCGATCTCGGCTATTCCTTTATGATCATCGCGCTTCCACTGGCTGAAAACGAAACCTTCTCGTCCCATTTTGGCGCCGCCGCCAAGGCAGGCCTGTTCGAAGTCGACCTCGCGCGTGGTGCGCTGGTCCGCGCCGTGGTGGCCGAACCGCCCGAGCCCGAACCCTGTGGCTGGGCCGCCTGGCTCAAGGAACTGGGCGTGGAAGTCCTTCTGGCGGGCGGCATGGGACGGGGCGCACAGCAGCGCATGGCGACCGTTGGGATTCAAGTGGTCGTCGGCGTGCCCGATGCCTCCCCGGTGGATATTGTCCGAGCGTGGTTGGAGGGCGGTGTCGTCCTGGGCGCCAATGCCTGTGGGGGCGGTCATCACGGTCATCATGAGGCTCACGGAGAGTGCGACTCTACCGGCGGACACGACTGCGGCTGCGACTCTCACTGACGCCCCGCTCGACCCGCTCGGCGCGGCACTGTCCTCAGGATTTCTTCGAAAGCCACAGTTGAACCACGGCACAAAGGTCACGAAGGACACATGAGGGCAGAAGCCAGATCGCAGAAGTCGGAGGTCGGAAGTCGATGGCTTCTGGTCTCTGGCTGCTTCTTCCGGGCCCCTGGGCTCAAATCCAAGTGCGTCATTTGAGTTCCATGATCCGGCTCAAAATACTTAGCGAAAACACGGCCCGCGGCATGGGCATTCTGGGTGAGCACGGCCTTGCCTGGTGGATCGACACCGGGGCGCATCGGGTGCTGTTCGACGCAGGCCAGGGACTGGTGCTCGCGTCGAATGCCCAACGGCTCGGGGTCGACCTCCGGACGGCCGACGCGATTGTGCTGAGCCATGGGCACGCCGACCACGTGGGCGGACTGGAGCAGGCGCTGGCGGCCGCCCCGGGCGCGACCCTCTTCCTGCATCCCGATGCGGCCGTGCGCCGATTCACAGGATCGGGGGGAGGGAAGATCGGGCGCCGTCTGAGCGTCGACTTCATGGAAAACGGAGGCTTTCGCGAGGGAGGACGCCGCATCGTATCCACCGAATCCTCACAAGAGATTGTCCCCGGGCTGTGGAGCACCGGCGAGATTCCGCGTGTGACCGATTACGAGGACACGGGCGGCCCCTTCTTTCTCGACGAACATCTCGTGCAGCCGGATCCGCTGCTGGACGATCAGGCCCTCTTTTTCCGTTCGAGCAACGGGATCGTGGTGGTTCTAGGCTGCGCCCATGCGGGGGTGATCAACACGCTCGATCACGTGCGAACGCTGACCGCGGGTGCGCCAATCCATGCGGTGGTCGGCGGGATGCATCTCGAGCGGGCCAGTGAGCGCCGGCTCGACGAGACTTTTGCGGCCCTGCGCCGCCTCGGAGTGCAGAGGTTCGGGCCAAACCATTGCACCGGCATGGGAGCGGTTGCGCGGTTTTGGCGCGAGTTCCCAGGCCGGTGTGTCCAGTGCTCGGCGGGCGTAGGACTCGAATTCCCCTAGCGCGAGCCGCCTCAGGGCGTGGGGAGTTTCGCCGGAGAGCGCGGGTCGAACCTCGCACGCAGGCCGCCCGTCAGCGACTGCACTCGGAACCCACGCTGCGCGAGAATGCGGGCGGCAAAGTACGAGGTCTTCCCAAGCGCGCAGACAGTCACCACGGGACGCGAGGCATCCAGTTCCGAGCAGCGCTTGCGCAGTTCCGGAAGCGGAATGTTGATCACCCCGGCGTGCGGGACTGGGTGAGCCTTGGATAGCGCCGCTGGCCGCACGTCGACGACCTGGACGGAGGGTTCGTCGGGAATCGTGTCGATCGGATCGACGAGCCCCTCCCGCGTGTTGACGGCCGTGAATCCGGCGATGTTCACGATGTCCTTCGCCGATCCGAACGGGGGCGCATAGGACAGTTCCAGCTCGGAGAGATCGTCGATCGTGAGGCCGCCTGCGAGCGCGGTCGCGAGCACGTCGAGGCGTTTGTCGACGCCGGCCAGGCCCGTCGCCTGGGCGCCAAGTATGCGGCCGCTCACAGGATCCCAACAGAGTTTCAGAATGATGGGTTTCGCGCCGGGAAAATAGCCCGCGTGGTGATTGTCGTTTACCGTGACGCAGCGGAAAGGAAGGCCGGCCGCGCGGATCCGCTTCTCGGACCAGCCGGTGATGCCCGCACTCACCTCGAAGGCGCGCACGATTGCCGTGCCAAGGGCGCCAGGAAAGGGTTTGGCGCTCGCGGGACGGAAAATATGGTCGGCCACCAACCGACCCTCGCGGTTGGCGGGGCCTCCAAGCGCCACCACCGTGGGATTCCTCCCCACGAGGTCGTGTGTCTCGATCGCATCGCCGGCCGCATAGACGTCGGGATCTGACGTCCGCATGAACTGATCCACGTGGATGTGGCCGCGCTCTCCAAGCGCGAGTCCGGCATCGCGGGCGAGCCCCGTCTCAGGACGGACTCCGATCGACAACACCACGAAATCGGCCGCCACCCGGCGCCCGGACTTGAGCAGGCAGGTGATCTGATTGCCCCGTTCAAAGCCCGAAATTCCGTCGCCGAGCGCAAGCTCGACTCCGTGTCGGCGAAGCTCGTCTTCCAGCAGCAGGGTCATCGGCCGGTCGAGGGGAGGAAGGACCTGGTCGAGCATCTCGATGAGCGTGACCTTTTTGCCGAGCCGGACGAATTGCTCTGCCATCTCCAGGCCGATGAAACCGGCGCCGACGACGGCGATCTGCTGGGCGGAAACCGTCGCGCCATGGATGCGGTCCATGTCCTGAAGGGACCGCAGGGTATGCACACGTGGATCCTCAATTCCCGGAAGGTTGGGACGCAGGGGCGTCGCCCCCGGGGCCAGCAGAAGTTTGTCGTATGAGAGCCACTCGGTGGCCCCGCTGGCGACCGTGCGCAATTGCACACGCTTGCCGGCGCGGTCGATGCCGATTGCCTCCGTGCCCGTGCGGACATCGAGGTTGAGCATCGCCTTCAAAGTCTGCGGCGTCTGGACCGCCAGGGCCTCGCGCTGCTTGATCTCGCCGCCGATGTAGTACGGCAGGCCGCAGTTCGCGAACGACACGTCGGGGCCGCGCTCGATCAGCGTGATCTGCGCGTTCTCGTCGAGACGGCGCGCGCGGGCCGCGGCGGACGCGCCGGCCGCGACGCCGCCAATGATGACAAATCGGAGGGGTGTGGATGCGTTCATGATGAAATAGGAAATTCGCCTGCGTGGGTCGCCTACGCGCTCACTCGTCGCCCGACGAGACGGCCATTCCGCGTGCCCTCCACTCCGGAAGGCCGAACTCGAGCCGCTTTGCCTTGAAGCCATGTCTGGCGAGCAGGCTCACTGCGGCATCCGAGTGGACGCAGTACGGACCACGGCAATACGCGACGATCTCCTTGCGGCGACCGAGCCTGCCCAACTGAGAGGCCAGCTGGCTCATCGGAATCGAAATCGCCCCGGCGATGTGACCCGCGCGGTATTCCTCGTCGGGACGCACGTCGATGACTGTGACCTGGCCCGCCTCCATGCGCCTCGCAAGATCCGAGGCGCTCACCGCCTCCATGTTCTCGCGAGAGCTGAGAAACTTGTCCAATACCTCGCGCACTTCGAGCACACGCTTCTCCCCAAAACTCCGGATGGCCGCCCAGATCATGTACACCTCGTCGCCCGCCAGCCGATAATGGGCGAACAACCCTTCGCGTCGTACCTCGACCATGCGGGCGCGTCGAAGCACCTGGAGATGCTGCGAGACGTTTGCCACGCTCATGCCCGTCTCCTTCGCCAATTCATCCACGGTGCGCTCCGCCTGGAAGAGCAGATCGAGCAGCTCGATCCGAGCGCCGCTCCCCAGAGCCTGCCCGATCCGCGCGAATTCATCGAATACCTGTCTCTTGGTCATCGGTCTCACTAATCAAGCGAATACTTGAATAGGCAAGGACGCATTTAATGCGTTCCCCAAGTGGCTCAGGGAGAAGTTCCTGGTTTGAATCGACGGCGTTCAGACACCTCCCCCACGCCATCGTCGTGAGACGTCGGAGACGCGGGAGCCGGTCGCTGGTGGTCTGGATTCAGCGAGGCACCCCGCGGAGCGTATCGTCGATCCGCTGTCACGGAGCTCAAGCGGGCTGTGCGAAGATCAGGGCCGGCAGGGCCAGGTCAGTGGCGAGGCTCGCGGGGCCCGGGAGCCTGTCGTCAGACCGTAATTGCGAACGCTACACGAGGCAGCGAATCTTCGCCTCCCGCGTCCATTGCCTCGTCTTGGCGGCGCTGATGAAACGTCCGAGGTCACCGAGCTCCACGACTCCTGCGTCGGGTTCGACATTTGCTGCCAACAGCAGCCGCCGCCCACCTTGGGCGACGCCAATCGCTTTGAGATGCCCATAGGCGTCATGGACAAAATCGATCGCGGCAGTGTCCCGGGTCAGCGCCTTCGCCGCGTCGTCGGACAGGATGAGTACGATCGCGTCGAACACGATGGACGGAGTGCCGGCCAGCTGTCCGTCGGCCTTCAGGATTGAACTGTCGGCCAGTTTCGCGCCGCCAATCTTGGTGGCTACAATCATCACTCTCGCTCCCTCCTCGACTGCGGCTTTCCGAACTTTACTGATGACGACCCCATCGGAGCCATCTGCGATCAGGATGCCAATGGTTCGGCCCTCGAGGGTGTTTTTCATCTTACCGATGATCTGCAATGCCGGGGATGGCGCCAAGTCCTGGACCGGCATTGCGGTGGGCGGAGCATCCGGCAGGCTCTCGAGTGCGAGGCCGTGCGCGACACGTTTGGCGAGATCCTCTTCGATATGGCGCAGATGAGCGACCATCGCCTCTCGCACGTGAAGATGATCGACCTTGGAGAGTTCGAAAACGAGGGCCGACACGATATGCGCCTGCTCATAACCGGTCTGGCTGCGATAGAATTGCCGCGCCTGACTGTAGTGGTCGGCAAAACTCTCCGCACGGATGCGGCCTTTCTCACCGGTCTCAGTCGCAGCGACGCTGCGAAAACCGCCGCTCCGGGTTTCGCGCGGCGAATCCTCTGAGAGGGAGTTTGGCTCGTAGCCAACCCGACCCCGAGGTTGCATCGACTGCATCTTTCCATCGCGTTGGAGGTTCGCGAACGGACACTTGGGGGCATTGATCGGGATTTGATTGAAGTTGGGTGTTCCCAGCCGTGAGAGCTGGGTGTCCAGATAGGAGAAGAGTCGGCCCTGCAGCAGCGGGTCGTTGGAAAAGTCGATTCCGGGAACGACGTTCGCTGGGCAGTAGGCCACCTGTTCCGTCTCGGCAAAGAAGTTGTCGGGCCACCGGTCCAGCACCATGCGACCGATCACCTTCAACGGCACCAGTTCTTCAGGAATCAGTTTGGTCGGGTCGAGATGATCGAACGGAAATTTGTCCGCCTGCTCCTGCGTGAAAAGCTGAACGGCGAATTCCCACTCGGGGAAGGAACCCTCCCGGATCGCTTCAAACAAGTCGCGCCGATGAAAATCGGGATCGGCCCCGGCAAGCTTCATGGTTTCGTCCCAGACGGTGGATTGCAGTCCCAGTTTGGGCAGCCAGTGAAATTTGACGAAGGTCGACTTGCCTGCGGCATTCACCAGTCGGTAGCTGTGAACTCCAAAGCCCTCCATCATCCGCAGCGAGCGCGGAAGGGTGCGGTCGGACATGATCCACATCACTGCGCTCATCGACTCCGGCATCAATGAGATGAAATCCCAGAATGTGGCGTGGGCCGTCGCGCTTTGGGGATATCCACGATCAGGCTCCATCTTGAGCGCGTGGATCAAATCGGGGAATTTGATGGCATCCTGGATGAAGAATACCGGGATGTTGATCCCGACGAGGTCCCAATTTCCCTGTCTGGTATAAAATTTGACGGCGAATCCGCGCACATCGCGCGGGGTGTCCACGGAACCCGCTCCGCCGCTCACCGTCGAGAAGCGGGTAAATACCGGTGTTCTCTCGCCGGTCTCAGTGAGGATGCCCGCGGTGGTCGCGTGCACCAGCGATTCGGTCAGTTCAAAGTAGCCGTGTGCGGCCGAGCCCCGCGCGTGAACAATGCGTTCGGGAATCCGCTCGTGATCGAAATGAGTGATCTTTTCCCGAAGCACGAAATCCTCCAACAGGGTCGGTCCGCTCGCATTGGCTTTGAGTGAATTTTGGTTGTCGGAAATCGAGACGCCCTGATTGGTGGTGAGCACCGGATGGGTTCCGCCGGCCACTTGGTGTGGTTCGCCTCCGCTTCCAATGCGGACCTTTCCCTGCGGAGCAGATGCACCCTTTTCGTTGTGCGTTTTCGAACGGTTTTCTGTCTTGGTGAGATTTTTCATGATTTTTGCCGCCGTTTTAGGGGATCCTGTTTGAGAAATTTGCGGAGTGGGGGACGCCAGGCAGCGTAGGGTCGAGCAGCGCCGGTTCACCCTTGCTGTTCGCTTCGCGGCGCAGGCTCCATCGGGACCGTTTTGGTCGTGATCTCGATCGCCTCGCCTTTTTGCCACGCATCCGCGCCCGGCAGGATCGGCGGAGCGACGATTTCCTCGCGGCTCTTTTTGGTCTCCTCCGATAGGCCGCCGTACTCCTTGTCACGTTTGGCGAGAAGGCCCGGATTGACCTCTCCGTCGGCGACAAAGGCCATCATCAACTGCGGGATGCCCAGCGGCACCTTGTCGTCGCGATCAACCTGCCAAGTGTACCAGGTCTTGCCGTAAGTGCTGACAAAGTCGCGCATCAGCTCCCGTTCCGCAGGGCCGTACATTCCAGGGGCCGTCAACTGCCCTGATTTCACCTCGTAGACGTGGCTGTGCCAAAGTTTCTTTTCGTCGATTGGAAGCGCCCCGAACAGCTCGGCATTGATGATATATTCGATGCCGACGAGGCGTGCGTCCGCTCTGTCGGAGTCATAGATGACACATTGGCGAACACTCTTTCCGACGTGAGAACAGTAGTGGTGGGCGATCGCCTGACGTCGGATGTCACCGCTGTAAAAATGGAGGCCGCAGAGGTGGGCGTCGATCGCCGTCAAGGGTGCCGCATCATGAACGGGCTCGGCGTTCGGTTTCATGCCCATCGCATCGTTGGCGGGCAAAGCCAGGGTTTCATTGCCCCCGACTGACTGCCCTCTGGCTGTTGCCAGGCCCAAGTCCGACGCGACAGCGGTCGCCACCAGAGAGGCTGTTCTGACGAAATCCCTGCGGGAGGAGTGGGCGGGAGCGCCTGGGTGGGGTGTATTCACAAGAGGGTGTTTGCTGCGGTCATTGAGTCGTCATCGGGGCGGCCTTTGGACACGACGGGCAGCAGGTTCGCCAAGCAGGCCCGGCGGCCAGCCCGGAGGTGGTTCGCAAATGGAGAGATCGCCGTTTTGCGAGCGTGCGAGCATAGGATCGGCGACGCTCATCGAGCCATGGGGTGTACTCCTACTTCGGAATTGCCCGCGCCGAGCCCCTCAGGGCGACCGCAACGGAGCGTGGCCCCTCGTGAGCGCGGCCGGATTCACCCGGTCCTTATGGCTCCGGCACCTCGACACGGAGCCGTTCGGGCCGACGGAGACCGTACACAAGTGCGAAAAGCAGGAACGGTTACCCCCGAGACGCGGCGAATTGGGCCACATCCTGCCCGCCGTCTTTCTTGCAGAATATTCGCATATCACTCATCGTAAGGGCGCCTGGCCTCCGGGATTACCCGCGGCTAAAGACTTCCACCATGAGTCCATCCATCCGAGTCACCGTGTGGGGCGAATTCCGGCACGAGAGGACGAATCCCCTCGTCGCCGCCCTTTATCCGGAGGGCATGCACGAGACGATTGCCGCCTCGCTGCGCGAGCACCCCGACCTGTCCGTGCGCACCGCCTGGCTCGATCAGCCGGAACACGGGTTGTCCGACGCCGTGTTGTCCGAGACCGACGTATTGATCTGGTGGGGACACATGGCGCACAGCGAGGTGGGGGATGCCGTCGTGGCAAAGGTCAAGGCGCGCGTGCTCGAGGGCATGGGCCTGATCGCGCTGCACTCGGCGCACTACTCGAAGATCTTCAAGGCCCTGATGGGCACGACCTGCTCGCTGAAATGGAGGGAGGCCAACGACAAGGAGCGACTCTGGAACGTCAACCCGTCGCATCCCATCACGCGCGGCCTCGGTGAGTATTTCGAAATTCCCAGCGAGGAGATGTACGGGGAGCCCTTCGGCATCCCGGAACCGGACCAGCTGATTTTCATCTCGTGGTTCAGCGGCGGCGAGGTGTTCCGCAGCGGCGCCATCTGGCAGCGTGGGCACGGGCGCGTCTTTTATTTTCGCCCGGGACACGAGACGTATCCGACCTACCATCACCCTGAGGTGCGCCGCGTGATTGCCAACGCCGTGCGTTGGGCTCACAGCGGTGTGCGTCTCACCGACATCTGCCCGAACGTGAAGCCCCTGGAGTCGTTGCCGGCCGATTCCAGCGCCGCTACCCGCGAAACGACCGGATACAGATAGGGTTTTTGCCGATGGTCACGATTTCCCGAAAAATCAGGACTCCGATCGTCCGTGTGGCCATTATCGGCACAGGTGGCATGGCCCACTCTCATGTGCGCCTGTTCAGAGCCGTCCCCGGGTGCCGCCTGGTCGCCGCGGTGGACGTCGATCGCGAGCGGGCGCGCGCGTTTGCCAAAGAGCACGGCATCACGCGCGCTTTTGGTTCGTTGGACGAACTGCTTAACGAGGCCGAGTTCGACGCGATTGCGATCGTCACACCCGATGCCTCGCACGCGCGGCTTACGATCCAATGTCTGAAGGCGGGCAAGCATGTGCTCTGCGAGAAGCCGCTTGCGATCGGCTACCCGGATGCCCGGCGGATGGTGGCCGCGGCGAAAAAGGCCGGTACGGTGAACATGGTCAATTTCAGCTACCGCAACTGGTCCGCGATCCAGGGTGTCGCTGCGATCGTCGCCGCCGGAAAGCTGGGCGAGATCCGGCACGTCGAGGCCAGCTACCTGCAATCCTGGCTTTCGAGCCAGGTCTGGGGGGATTGGCGCACGACCCCCGCCTGGCTCTGGCGCCTCTCCCAGAAACACGGAAGCCAGGGCGTACTGGGTGACATCGGCGTGCATATCTTCGATTTCGCCACCTTTCCGGCCGGCCCGCTTCGCACCGTCCAGTGCCGGCTCAAGACCTTCGCCAAAGCGCCCGGCAACCGGGTGGGCATCTACGATCTGGATGCGAACGATTCCGCCGTCGCGAGCGTGGAGTTTGCCAGCGGCGCCATCGGCACGATCCATACCACCCGCTGGGCCTGTGGACACGTGAACCGCCTGTTCCTGAAAATCTCCGGAACCCTCGGCGGCGTCGAAATCGACTCCGAACGCTCGACCGACAGCTACCGGATCTGCTCGGGTGCGGATCTTCACAAGGCGCACTGGCGCGAGGTGAAGGTCAAGCCAACCCCCACCAACCACGCCCGCTTTATCCGAAGCATCCGTACGGGCAATCCCGTGCAGCCCGATTTCATGCAGGGCGCCGCGATCCAGAAGATCGTCGACGCCTGTTTTGCCTCGGACTCCCTGGGCGTCGCCGTGCGAGTGTGATCGGGAACGAAGGCATCGCAACGCTCCGCATCGAGCGCGGCTCCTAGGCCCGCCGAGAGCGAAACTGATGCGCCTTGTGCTGGTTGCCGCACTTCGACATCGAACACCACCGCCGCCGCCCCGCCTTGCTCAGGTCGATGAAAAGGACACCGCAATCGCCCGCGGCACACGTGCGTACCTTGCCCCGCTGGTCGTGAAACATCAGATCCTCGATCGCCAGCGCCAACTCCCACACGGGGCGCCGGATGGCGTGCGGCTCGCGCCATCCCCACGCGGCTTCTTTCGCTGAAACGCTCATCACGCGGTTTGCATGAGCGTCAGACATCTGGCCGTTCAGAATTCCGACATCCGCCGAAGCGGGCGCCTTCGCTGAAAGCGTGGCCCGAAGCACCCGATGGCAGGCCTCGCGCAACCCCACCGCGTCGCGCAGCGCATCCTTCGCCGCCGGCTCACCGGCGACGGCTGCAAGGGCGGTCCCCGTCTTCGCATCGATCAGTCCCGCCTGCCGGGCGAACGACACGAGCGCCAGATACCCGCCTAGCCGCTCCACCGGACCGGCTGAAAGCCGCTCGTCCAGCGTATTCACAAAATTGAGGGCCGGATGATTGCCGTCCCATTCGAATTCCTGCCAGGGCATGGGCCGAGGAGAACAGAGCGCCCAATGGGCGCTGGCAATCTTCAATGGT
>JAJXYI010000206.1 GCA_021780625.1 bacterium
TTGGCGGGCGGCACGGCCGTGGTGTTGGCGTAGGCGCGCATCTCGTCGACCTTGGCGACCAGGCGCGCGTCCTTCTCGCCGATCTTGGAGGCGGAACCGAGGATCTCGGAGAGGTCGACCGTGGTGACGCTGATGCCGGAGCGCTCGAGGAGTTTTTCGGAGTAGCGGACGGTGTTGAACGCGCCGGGGCGTGCGCCGACGGCGCCCAGGCGGGCGCGGCGCAGGCCGCGGACCACGCGGCATACGGCGGCGAACTGGGTGAGGTCGGCGCGGAAGGAGGGATCGTCCGGGTGCACGACGTGCTTCGCCGTGAGCGAGTAGGCGATGCCCGCCTGGCGCAGGTTGTTGCAGACGGAGATCTTGCCGCAGAACGCGTCGCGACGGCGCACGACGTCGAGCCGGTCGAGGTCGTCGGGATAGCCCTGGACGAGCACGGGCACGTTGAGGGCCGCGAGCTTGAGCGTGTCGGCCACGCCCTTTTCGTCGCCGAAATTGGGCAGCACGACCAGGACGCCGGCGATGGCGTCGCGGTGTTTCCTGAACAGATCCGCGCACTTCCGCGCCTCGGCGTGCGTCTCGACGCCTCCGAGCTTCGTCTCGGCCGGGTCGAGCATCACCGCCGCGAGTCCCAGGTCTGCGAATACGCGGACCAGGTCGGAGCGGGCTTCGGCCACGAGCTTGTCGGGAAAGAAGTCCCGGTTGCCGAAGATGACACCGAGGGTGAGTGGGGCGGATTTCATGGGAAGACTGGAGGTTCGCCGAGGGGTGGTGGCCCTGAAAACGGACGGCCAACGTTGACGGCAGGGGCAAGTATATGGTAATGATTTGCCCAATACTCCCTCATTTGCCGGTATTTTTTACGGTTTCCTAAGCTATGCCCCTGGTCACTTTCGACCCCAACCGTCCGGACTTCGCGCCCTATGGCTTTTCGTGTGTGCGTTGGACGCCCTCGCCGATGCGCAGGCCCGACCACCACAATGAGATAGAGATCAACATGCTGTCGCGCGGCTGGGTGAGCTACCTGCTCGGCGGGCGGAAGGTGCGCATGGAGGCGGGGCACCTGAACGTGTTCTGGGCGGCGATTCCGCACCAGATCCTCGAATTTGCCCGGGATACCCACTACTTCGTGGTGACGATTCCGCTCGCGTGGTTCCTGCAGTGCCATCTGCCCGAGCGGTTCGTGCAGCCCCTGTTGCGCGGAGAGGTGCTGGCCGAGACCCAGGATCACCCCGGACGCGACGACGCGCTGTTTGCGCAGTGGGAGGAAGACCTGCAGAAGCCGGACGACGACGTGCGGCACGTGGTGATGCTCGAGATGGAGGCCCGGCTCAGGCGCATGATTTCGCGGCTGCCGGTGGAGACGGTGGCGAGGGGAAGCGTGCGCACGAAGACACGTGCCGGCGGGCTGCAGGGCGGCGACCTGAACAAGGTCGAGCGCATGGCCTGCCTGATCGCGCAGCGCTACACCGAGCAGCTCACGGTGACCGAGATCGGCAAGGAGGTGGGCCTTCATCCGAACTACGCGATGGGGTTGTTCAAGAAGGCATTCGGGACGACCCTAATCGACTACCTCACGCACCACCGCATTTCCCACGCCCAGCGGCTTCTCGCGACGACCAACGAGAAGATCGTGGAGGTGGCCTTCAGCTCGGGATTCAACTCCATCAGCCGTTTCAACGAGGTGTTCCGCCGCGCCTGCGGTTGCACGCCGCGCGAATACCGGCTCCAAAACGCCTCCACGCGCGAGTGAGCGCGCTCCGCATGCGATCTGCCGTCGTTCCCTATTGCCGCGCCGTCGCGGTCCTGTTTCTTGCCGCCGTCTGCGCGTCGGCCGCCGAGATCTGGGTTTCGCCCTTGGGCTCAGACTCCAATCCCGGCACTCAGGCCCGCCCACTCGCCTCGTTGACGCTGGCGCTGCGTCGCGCCCGCGACCTGCGGCGCACGGCGGCATCGCCGCTTGGCGTCCCCGTGCGACTCGAATTGAAGGACGGCGTTTACCGTCTCGACGAGCCGCTGCTGGTGCGGCCCGAGGACGGTGGAACGCCGGCGAGCCCGACGATCATCGAGGGGGCGCCCGGCGCGCATCCGGTGCTGAGCGGCGGCGTGCCTGTATCCGGCTGGAGGCGACTGGCTGCGGACGAGGCGCCCGAGGGGCTGCCCGCGGTCGCGCGGGGTCAAGTGTGGGTCGCGCCTGAGCCGCGCTTCGACGGGCGCTGGCTGGAGTTTCGCCAGCTCTGGGTCGGAGGGCGGAAGGCCGTGCGCGCCCGCACGCCGAACCGCGGCGACATGATCCCGCTGGCGGGCTGGGATCGCCAACACCGCGTGGCGGTCATCCCCCCGGGGCTCGCACTTCCGTCCAAGCTCGACGGCGTGGAGATGGTCCTGCTCCAGCAGTGGGAGATCGCCGTCCTGCGCATCGCCTCGCACCGCGTGGACGCGGGGCGCAGCCTGCTGTCGTTCTGCGAGCCGGAGAGCCGCATCGAATTTGAGCATCCCTGGCCGCAGCCTGTGTTCCCGCCGAAGTTCCGCACCTCGCCCTTCTTCCTGGCCAACTCGATCGCATTCCTCGATTCGCCGGGAGAGTGGTTCGAGGACACGGACGCGCACCGCGTGTACTACTGGCCGCGTCCGGGTGAGGATCTTGCCCGCGACCGGGTGACGGCCCCCGCGCTTGCGACGCTCGTGACCGTGGAGGGCACGCCCGATCGACCGGTGCGGAACGTCGAGTTCAAGGGGATCGCCTTTGAGGACAGCACCTGGATGAGGCCCTCGATCGCGGGGGATGTCCCTCTGCAGGCGGGCATGTACATGGTCGACGCCTACCGTATCCACCCTCCGGGCACGCCTGACTGGCACAAGCTCGACAACCAGGCCTGGCTGGGCCGTCCGCCCGCCGCGGTGAGCGTGCACGACGCGCGTGGCCTGTCGTTCGTGGGCTGCCGGTTCGCCCACACTGCCGCCGACGGGCTGGATCTTGTGTCGGGCGTCCAGGACAGCTCCGTGGTCGGCTGCTCGTTCCGCGACATCGGCATCAATGGCCTTGTGGCCGGCGCCTTTTCGGACGGCGGCACCGAGGCGCATCTCCCCTACGCTCCGTCCGACGCGCGCGTCGTGTGCTCGCGACTTCGGTTTGCTGACAACCTTGTTGTCGACTGCGCGAACGAGGACTGGGGCGGGGTGGCGATCCTCGCCGGCTTCGTGAACCACGTGACGATCGAGCACAACGACGTGTTCGACACCTCGTACACCGGGATCAGCGTGGGCTGGGGCTGGACGCGCACCGCGAATGCCGAGGGAGACAACGTGATTCGCGCGAACCTGATCCGGCGCGCGGCGACCCGCATGAGCGACACGGGCGGCATCTACACGCTTTCGGCGCAGCGTGGCACGGTGGTCGAGGACAACGTGGTCGAGGACATCCGCATGAGCCCCTGGGTGCACGACCCGCAGCACTGGTTTTATCTCTACGCCGACGAGGGCACCTCGGGCACGACCTGGCGCGACAACTGGATACCGGCGCCGCGCATCCTGAAGAATGCGAACGGGCCGGGCAACGTGTGGGAGGACAACGGGCCGCAGGTGTCCGAGGCGATCAAGGCCGCGGCGGGACTCGAGCCCGCCTACCGCAGCCTGCTATCGGGCGAAAACGCGGACGCCCGCTGAGGAGCGGGCGCCGCGGGCTTCCGGATTCACCGGCTTCTCGGCAGCTCGAGCGTGAGGGGCCAGGTGTCGCTGCGATAGGGCAGGGCGGGCAGGCCGGCGTCGTTGACCAGATTGGGATTGGCCTTCTCAAGCCAGGCGAAGCGGACCGCCACGGGATGCGGCACGGCGGGACTCGAAACGACGATGCGCTCGCCGTCGATACGCGCGTCTGCCGCATGAAACTGGCCGTCCTTCCCAGCGACGGTGAACTCATCGAGCGGAGCGTTGTCGCGGCTGTGCAGTCCCTGGGCGTGCTCGAGGGTGAGCACGAGCGAGGCACCGTCCGAGGAGGGGCGCGTCGAGACGATGCGCGGCGCGAAGGGGTGGATTCCCGCGACGTGATAAGTCTCCGCGAGCGCGAGGCGGGCGAAGCGCAGGCCGACGTCGCGTTTATCAGTGGGATGGATGTCCTTCATCGTTCCCGCGATGTCGGTGAGCGTGATCAGCCCAGTGTTCGGGATCGAGAGGGCGGCGATCTGCGCCTCCCAGAGGGCGGGCAGTGCGTCGGGGCTGAGCAGCTTGTCCCAGTGTTTTTCGTGTGAATACGTGAACGGGGCGATGAGCGCGTAGTAGAACGGCGCCTCGGGTTCGCCCCAGGAGGCGCGCCAGGTGTCGATCAGCGCCCGCATCTTCGCCGTGTAGATCGAGCCCTCGGCGTTCATGCAGTTGCTCTCGCCCTGGTACCAGAGGAAGCCGCGCACCGCGAATGGGATGAAGGGCACAACCATGCGCTGGTACAGTTCGCTCGGCTGCATCTTGGCAGCCATGATGCCGAGGTGGATGTGGGCGAGCGGCGCGAGGCGCGGATCCGAGGCGAAGGCCTCCTGCGACATCCAGGTCTCGATGCGTGTGCCGCCGTAGCTCGAGTCGATCACGCCGACCGGCTCGTTGAGCACGCGCTGGAGCTCACGGCTGAAATAATACGCCGCCGCCGAGAAACCCGTCTCCATCAGCGTGGAGGCGTTGCAGGGCTGCCAGCGCATGAGCGTGCTGTGCGGCTTCCACTTGCCGGAATGCGGCATCTGGTAGATGCGCACCAGCGGGCAGTCGGCGCGCGTGAGCTCCTCCTGGTAGTTGTTGGTGGGCTTCTGGCCCTTCCGCGGTCCGAGCGGCTTTTCCATGTTCGACTGGCCGGAGCAGAACCACACCTCGCCGACGAGCACGTCGGAGAACGTGAGCCGGCTGTCGGCGTCGGAGACGGTGAGCGTGCGCGGCTCGGCGCTCGGCGGGAGCGCGGCGAGTTTCACGCTCCAGCGCCCATCCGGGCCGGTGACGGTCGTCGCGTGCTCCCCGGCGAAGGCGACGGTCACGGACTCGCCGGGCGAGGCCTCACCCCAGACCGGCAGGGGCATTCTGCTTTGGAGGACCATGTGGTCGCTGAATACGGCGGGGCAGCGCACGGCTGCCTGAAGGTGCGGAGTGAGGAGTAGGCCAAGGGCCGCGAGGGCCGGTGTCAGG
>JAJXYI010000200.1 GCA_021780625.1 bacterium
TGCGCGTCGGGGCGTGTGACGACACGCATCTTGATTTTTTCCGGGGAGGAGTATCATGACAGGTTCCAACCTTCGTTCACATCCAACACACCCTGACTTATGTCCACGCAGACTCCGCAAAAGTTCGAGTTCCAAGCCGAGATCAAGCAGTTGCTCGATATCGTCATCCACTCGCTCTACACGGAGAAGGAAATCTTCATCCGTGAGTTGGTGTCCAACGCCTCCGATTCCCTGGAGAAACTCCGGCATGTCCAGCTGGCCGAAAAGGACATTGCCGACGAGAACCTCGACCTCGAGGTGAACATCACGACCGACGACAAGGCGAAGACGGTGACGATCCAGGATTTCGGCATCGGCATGACGCGTGCCGAGCTCGTCGAAAACCTAGGCACCATCGCGCATTCGGGCTCGAAAGCCTTCCTGAAGGCGCTCGGCGAGAACGGCGCCAAGAACGCCAATCTCATCGGCCAGTTCGGCGTCGGCTTCTATTCGGCGTTCATGGCGGCCAAGAGCGTGAAGGTCTATTCGCGTTCCTGGCGCAAGGACGAGCCGGGCCAGCTCTGGACGAGTGACGGCTCCGGCAGCTACGAGATCGAGGAGGCGGAAGGACAGCGCCGCGGCTGCAAGATCGTGATCGAACTCAAGGACGAGTGCTCGGAATTTTCGCAGGACTGGCGCACCAAGGAGATCCTCGAGCGCTACAGTGCGTTCGTCGGATTCCCGATCAATCTCAACGGCAAACGCCTCAACACGGTCCAGGCGCTCTGGCTGCGGAACAAGAACGAGATCAAGGACGAGGAGTACGTCGATTTCTACAAGTATCAGGCGCATGCCTCCGAGGAGCCGCGCAGCCGCCTCCATTTTTCGGCCGACGCCCCGCTGCAGATCAACGCGCTGCTCTTTGTGCCGAAGGAGAACACCGAAAAGTTCGGCATGGCGCGCGCCGAGCCGTCCGTGGCGCTCTACTGCCGCAAGGTCCTGATCGAATCGCAGCCCAAGGACCTGCTCCCCGAGTGGCTCCGCTTCCTCAAGGGCGTCGTCGACAGCGAGGATCTCCCGCTGCACATCTCCCGCGAGACGATGCAGGACAAGGCGCTGCTCGACAAACTGAACAAGGTCATCACAAAGCGCTTCCTGAAATTCCTCGAGGACGAGGCGAAGAACAAGCCCGAGGACTACGAGCAGTTTTTCCGCGAGTTCGGCGTCTATCTCAAGGAGGGAGCCGCGCTCGATTTCACCCACCGCGACACGATCGCCAAGCTGCTCCGCTTTGAGAGTTCCCTCACCGAGAAGGGCAAGCTCACGAGCCTCGCCGATTATGTCGGCCGCATGAAGGAAGGGCAGAAGGAGATTTATTACCTCGTAGGTCCCAGCCGCCAGGCAATCGAGAACGGCCCGTACCTGGAGGGTTTCAAGGCCCGCAACCTCGAAGTGCTCTTCTGCACCGAGGCTGTGGACGAGTACGTGATGGGCCACGTGCGCGAATTCGACGGTAAGAAGCTGGCCGCAGCCGACCATGTCGACACCAAGCTCGACGATCTGCCGAAGCCGCCTGAGGAGACCGGACTGAGCAAGGACGAAACCAAGGCACTCGCAAAGTGGCTGAAGGAAATCCTGGGCGAGCGCGTGGCCGAGGTGAGCTCGAGCGAACGCCTGGTGGATTCCCCGGTGGTCGCCTTGAATGCCGACAAGTTCATGACGCCCCAGATGCGTCGCGTGATGAAGGCGATGAACCGCGAGGGCGCGGACTCGCCGGTGCGCGTCAACCTGGAGATCAACCCTCGCCACGCCGTGGTGAAGCGCCTGGCCGCCACGCGCGACACGGCGCCTGAGAAGGCGAAGCTTGTTGCCGAACAGCTCCTCGACAACGCGCTGATGGCCGCCGGCCTGCTCGACGATCCCACAGCGATGGTCCAGCGCCTCAACAAGCTGCTCGAAAGCGTCTGATCAGGGAAGAAGAGAGGAGCGGGAAGCGGTAATGATTCCAGCGCGCCGGTGGCGCTGGAATTTCCGGTCGCGCGGCCTGCAGCGGCCCAGTCAACCGTGAGAACGGGGTCCTCGCACGCCACTCCCGCGAAGCTTGGCGGGTAATGCTGCGGACACGCCATACGCGCATGGTCCGCGGTCCCGGCGGACGGCTCGGAGTCCGCCCTGCCGGCGAGCGGCGGACTGCGACCGCTGCCGGTGTCCATTCTCGCTTCCCGCTCCTCGCTCCTCGCTTCTTCTCCCCTCCTATCTCACTGCGCCTGCTTGGCCTGGACCCACTCGGCGGGTTTGATGCCGGGGGGGAGGGAGAGCAGGTCGTAGTCGTGGTAGCCGGTGATCGGGACGTCTGCGAATTCGCCGACGGGCAGGGAGTCGGACACGTAGACGCGGCCGTCGATGTCGGGCGCGTCGGCCTGGCCCCGGGCGACGCCCTTCGACTCGACGAGCACGCGCAGGCGCGAGCCCACCCGAGCGGCGCTGTGCTCGCCGGCGATGCGCTTTTGCAGCGCCATGGTCTGGCGCCAGCGTTTCTCCTTTTCCTTGGCGGAAATCTGATCGTCCATCTTCGCCGCACGCGTGCCCTCCTCCTGGGAATAGCGGAACACGCCGAGTCGCTCGAATTTCGTCTCCTCGATGAACGCGCAGAGTTCGTCGACGTCGGCCTGGGTCTCGCCCGGGAAGCCGACGATGAAGGTGGTGCGCAGGGCGATGTCGGGGATGCCCGCGCGGATGCGGCGCACGAGGTCGCGGATATAGGCGCCGCTGGTCTCGCGCTGCATGATCTCGAGCATGCGGTCGCTGATGTGCTGCAGCGGCATGTCGACGTAGCGGGCGACCTTGTCGCATTCGGCGATGGTGGCGATGAGCTCGTCGCTCCAGTGGGCCGGGTGGGTATAGAGAAGGCGTATCCAGAAATCACCTTCTATCGCCTGGAGTTCGCGCAGGAGGGTGGTGAGCGCATCGCCCCTGGAGGAGTCGACCTTGGCGCGGGGACCCGCGCGTTCCTCCCACTGATCCATCCCGAAGAAGGTGGTGTCCTGGGAAATCAGGTTGAGCTCCTTCACGCCCTCCTTCACGAGCTGGCGGGCCTCCGCGACGACGCTTTGTACCGTGCGGCTGCGATGTCGGCCGCGGATCTGCGGAATGATGCAGAAGGTGCAGGGGTGGTTGCAGCCCTCGGCGATCTTGATGTAGGCAGTGTGCTTTGGCGTGAGCCGGAAGCGGGGCGTGTCGTAATCCGGGATGTAGGTGGAGCGGGGAGTGACGAAGGATTCGGGGGCGTCGGCCTTGCCGCGCTCCCTGGCGAAGATCGCCTCGATGATGGGGGCAACCTGGGTGACCTGGTCGAGTCCGATGAAGGCGTCGACTTCGGGAAGGGCGTCCGGAAGCTCCTTGGAGAAGCGCTGCGACATGCAGCCCGCGACGATCAGCTTCTGCTCCTTGCGGCGCTTCCTCATGCCGCGGTGCTGATTCACCTCGAGGATGCTCTGGATCGATTCCTCCTTGGAGGCCTCGATGAACGAGCAGGTGTTCACGATGACCACGTCGGCCGTTTCGGCCTCTGGCACGACCTGCATGCCGGCCTTGTGGAGATGGCCGACCATGATCTCGCTATCGACGAGATTCTTGGCGCAACCGAGGGAGATGAGACTGACTTTGATCATGCTGAGAGGATGGGACGGTAGAGGAGCCTCCGCCGTGGTGCAAACGCCCGCGCAGGATTGCACCGGGAAATGCGTCGACAAAAAAACCGCGGCTCGCGCCGCGGTTTTGGGGGAAGTTATTTCTTCGCTTTTGACTTGGTCGCCTTTTTAGCCGGGGCCTTTTTGGCCTTCTTCGGTGCGACCTTCTTTGTGACTTTCTTGGTTTGTTTGCTCATAGTGGTTGAGTTTTGGGAACGTGCTAAGATCGACCGAGATGCACGTGATAGTCAAGAGCGGGGGACAATTCTGCGAAAAAAAATTCTACGCATCGAATCGAGCGGTTCAGGCGATTCGGGCCCGCGAACCGAAAAGCGCGGTGCCGATTCGCACCTGCGTGCTGCCCTCGGCGACCGCGTCGCCGAGGTCACCGCTCATGCCCATCGACAACGTCGCGAGGGGCAGTCCCGACGCGGCGGCGAGGCGGTCGCGCAGCTCGCGAAGGGCCGCGAAGGCGCGCCGTGCGCAGAGAGGATCACCCGAGAGCGGGGCGATTGTCATCAAACCGTCGATACGCAGCGAGGGCAGCGCGAGCGCCCGGTCGAGCAGCGCCGGCGCGTCCTCGAGCTCGGCTCCGAACTTGGCGGGATCGCGGCCCGCGTTGACCTGTAACAAAACGGGCAATACGCGTCCGGCCTCCGCCGCGGCCCGCGCGAGATGGTCCAGGAGCTTCGGCCCGTCGACGCTTTGGATGCGGTCGAAATGGGCCGCGGCGAGTTTTGCCTTGTTGGACTGCAGGTGTCCGATCAGCTCCCACGCGAGCGCCGGCGCATTCGATGCCTGGCGTTTCGCCACGCCTTCCTGCACGCGATTTTCGCCGACGGCCCGCAGACCGAGGCGCGCCGCGTACTCGGCTGCGGCGGGCGGATGGTTCTTTGTGACCGCCAGCAGCTCGACCTCCGCAGGTTTTCTCCCGCTTCGCCCGCACGCTTCGGCTATCTCCGCCAGCACGACTTCCGCCCGCTGCCTGAACGCTTCATAGCTGAGAAACTCCTCCGGTTGATCCATGGCGCAGGGATGAGTTAAGGTCGGAAAGACGGCAAGAGGGCAGGGCTTGGAGGAAGGACCACAGGTTATCAGATTAATTTAACGCAAGCAGAACACGGTCCGATATTTCGGGAGCCTTATACTGCAGAAGGCCGAAAAGAGCGTAGAAAAAATACTTAAGGGTTTACCTTCGGATAAGAACATTTCATTCTATGCTTCTAATCAAGTTTCGTCATGCAGATTGAGAATTTTAAGATATTCGCCGACTTGGTCGAGACGAAGAGTTTCTCGAAGGCGGCTAAACTCAACAATATCACGCAGTCTGCGGTCAGCCAGCAGGCGCGTGCGATGGAGCGCCATTTCAAGACCCTGCTCATCGACCGTAGCCAAAAGCAGTTTCAACTGACTCGGGAAGGGATGCGCGTCTATGAGTCAGCCAAGGAGTTGCTCCATGCCTATGACAAGCTCCTGAGTGAACTACAGGAGATGAAAAAGGTGATCAGCGGCACGATTCGGATCTCGACGATCTACTCGATCGGGCTTCATGAGCTGCCGCCGTACATCAAGCGGTTCCTCCACGATTACCCTTCCGTCAATGTCCGCGTGGAATATCGCAGGTCGAATCTGGTGTATGAGGATATCCTGCACAATTCGGTCGATTTCGGCCTCGTCGCCTTTCCGGCCAAGATCCGCCAGATCGAGGTGTTGCCTTTCCGCAACGATCGCCTGGTTCTGATCACTCATCCGGCGCACGTGCTCTCGAAGCGTACCGAGATTGAGATGAAGGATTTGCAGGGGCACAAATTCATCGGATTTGACCCGGACATCCCGACACGCAAGGCGATCGATCATATCTTCCGCGAGAACAAGCTGGATATCGAACCGGTGATGGAGTTCGACAATATCGAGACGGTGAAACGTGCGGTCGAGATCGACCACGGCATCGCGATCGTCCCGCAGGCGACCGTGATCCAAGAGGGCAGGCAGAACACGCTTTCGATCGTGCAGATCAAGGGCAAGGAGTTTACCCGCCCGCTGGCCATCCTGCATCGCAAGGGCCGCGTCCTCACGCCGGCGATGAAAAAGTTCATCGAGACGCTTGGACTCGAGATCAGCGTCGGGAATGGCTCCCAGCCTCCGGCCGAGATTCCGAAGGCGCTTGGGGTGGTCGAACCGACGTCCGAGTAAGTCCGGACGCCCGCGTAGCTCGGGTCCCGGGACGGGAGTTCCGGGACTCGGTGTATTCGGCCCCGGTCCACAAGGGCGGCCGCGCCGCGGCGCAGGTCATTTTCCGCGTTTCGCCTTGGGACGCATGGACGTCCCGGGGAAAAATCTCCGGCAGAGTCGGATCACGGAGGGCCGCGCCAGCCGGGCAAGGGAGGGGTTGGCGTATCCGACCCAGCTTACAGCATAAGTGGTGTCGAGTGGAGCGTCCAAGGGGCGTCCGTTCGGCTGCTCAATCACGCCTCCGGCGGCCTCGAGGAGGAGGGCCGTGCAGAGATCATAGGGATGGCAGACCAGTTCGCTTGGAAGGCCCAGTGCGGCAAAGGCGAGCGGCCTGAGGTCGGCCACGAAACGGTCGTGTCCGGCGATCAGCTCGTAGAGCTGTCCTCCCGTACTGATATACTGGTCGTCGAAGATGAGGGGCGAATGGCCGCGGGGCGCGACTTTCAGCTGCTGCCAAAGCGCCTCCTCCCAACGGGCGAGCAGCGTTTTGCCGGCGGGAAAAAATTTGGCGACACTGGCAAAGCCGTGCGTGAAATCCCCCGCGGGCGACGGGTGGAGGGTCAGGCGTCGACTGCGCCGCGTGCGCAAGTCGAAGGCTGAGGCATGGAGCGGGCCGCCGCGCACCGCACTGATCTGGTCGGAGCGCTCCTGCTTGGAGGTGGGCAGCTCGGTCATGGCCGCGACGAAGATATCGCCCAGGCGCGGCTGTGCTCCGCGCGTGGGTGCGATCCCCGCGAGGATCCAACCGCTGCGCTTGTCGTACATCAGGTTCCGGGTGCCGTCGATCGGGTCGATGATGCACGTGAAGAGGGTTTTGACCGGGGCCATGCCGCGGGGAAAGGTCACGGGGGCGGCGCGCTCGTCGAGGCCCTCCATGACCAGACAGACGGAAATGGCGCGTGGCCAATGCCGTTCAAACCAGGCGAGGATGGCTTCTTCGCTCACACGATCGATCGCGTAGATGGTGTCCGCAGCGGTCACGGCTGCGACACGGGTAAGGGTGAGCCCCTGGCGCGCGCGGGCGGAGAGGACGGTATCACGGATGTGCGCCTGGAGATCGCAGAGCAGACGCCTGAGCGAATCGAGCTGGCGGGGGGACATGGCCGGGAGCTTGAGGGGTGAAACCGCCGGGGTGAATGTAAAAGGGGGGGGCCGAGGACCCCGGTGGGGGAAACTTTTGATGCAATCGGGCGTCTGGACAAAACTCCCCCGCGTTTTCATGTTGAAGCCCACCATGCGTCTCGACCCCTCACCGTTTCACTCCGCCAGCGGCCGCGTCCTATCCCGTTCGGCCCGCGCTTTCACCCTGCTGGAAATCCTGATCGTGCTCGCGATCATCGGCCTGCTCGTGGGGTTGGGCGTGACCAATTTCGACAAGATCTTCGGCGGCGCCCAGCAGGACGTCGCTCATACCTTCGTCACCGTGAGCATGAAAGTGCCCCTGACGCAGTTCCGCATGGACATGGGGGACTATCCGACGACGGCGGAGGGGCTTCAGGCGCTGGTGAATCCACCTCAGGTCCACCCGGAGCGCTGGCGCGGTCCGTATGTGGTGGATGGGAAAATCCCGTTGGATCCCTGGGGGGAGCCCTACCAGTACCGGTATCCGGGCACGCACAACAAATATGGATACGACCTGTGGTCGAAGGGGCCCGACAAGCAGGACGGAACGGCGGACGACATTGGAAACTGGAGCACCGACAATCAGACAGCCAAGTAGGCCGGGCATGACCGGTCTTCAATCGAGCGTACGTCGTGGGCGGGGACTCGGGGCGTTTACGCTGCTCGAAGTGCTTGTGACGCTTGCGCTGATCGCGCTCTTGTCGGGGTTGCTCGTGGGCGGGGCGATCGCGCTGGTGCGCGACCGTCCCACGACGGGTGAGGAGATCCTGCGTTCGGCGATCGCCAAGACCCGGCGTCATGCGCTCGAGCGCTATGAAAATGTGCGGCTCAGTTACGACGCGCAGGGGCACTGTTTTGTGGCGAGCGCCCCGGATGCGACCTGGAGGATTCCCGTGACGATGCCGGGCAATGTGGACTTCTCCTTTCTGCCCGTGACCCAGGGGAGCGTGGCTCTGTTGGGGGGCGACGTCGTGGAAACCTCGAGCCTGCCCTATGTGACGTTTTATCGGGACGGCGGAAGTTCGCCGTTCAGGGCGCAGATCAAGATTGGAACGGCGGCGCAGGTGATCGTCTTTGATCCGTGGACCTGTTCCCCGATGCCGGAGGCGAAATGACCAGACGAGGCATCCAATTTCACCATCCGCGAAAGGGGAACCGGGGATTCACACTGATCGAGGTCCTCATCTCTCTGGCGATATTTGCGATGGCGGCGATCGTGTTGGGGGCGGCCTACCTCAATGTGCTCACGGCCTACCAGATCTCGACGCGTCGGCGGATGAACGATGAGGACATTCGCTTTGCCCGGTCGTTGATCATGGCGCAGGCGGATCGGAAGCTGGTGGAAAAAGGGGGCGAGTTTGACACGGTGGGAGGGCGGCACGTGCAGTGGACGGGCGAGATCGAGTCGACGACGATGCCGGATCTGTTCGAGGTGACCATGACCTGCGACCTGTCGGCATCGGGAGACTTGCCGGAGAAAAAGGTGATTGAGCATTTCAGGCTGCTGCGGCCGACCTGGTCGGATCCCGTGGAGCGCGACAAGCTGCGGGCTGATGACCGAAAACGCATCCTCGACCTGCAGCAGGGAGGGGGATCATGAGACGCGCGGCGCAGAATGGGGGACGGATACGGGGCGGGTTCACCCTGATTGAGGTGATGGTCTCGGTGGCCCTGATCGGGATTCTATTGGTCGGACTGGACTTCTTTGTCTTTTCGATGGGTGAACTCTGGGGCAAGAGCGGCGACCGTCGGCTCCTGGATCAGCATGTGGAGGCGGTGACGCGTTACCTCAAACGCGAGTTCAGCATTGCGGGATTGCCTCCGGCGGTGGCGAAGGGGGACACGGCGTTTGTGCCTGTGGACGTGCAGACTCCGGGCGGGGGCACGCAGACGCTGCTGACCTTTGAACTGCCGGCGGGCTGCCGCCTGTTTTCGTGGCCCGCGCGCCCGCTTCCCGAGGTGGTGTGTGCCCTTGAGGTGTTGGATGGAAAGGGACTGTATCTCCTGTGGCATTCGCGCCTCGAACTGAAGTTTGCGGATGATCCGCCGCGCGAGGTGCTCGTCTCGCCATTCGTCACGAAGCTCACCTACGACTACTACGATCCGGACATGCATCGCTGGACGACGGAGCAGCAGTTCAAGCGCGATACGGGCGGGGCTTACCTGAGTCCCCGGCGGGTGCGATTGACTTTCAAGTACGGGACCTACGAAACAGTGCGGGTGATTTCGCTTCCCCAGGCGGTGGAGGGAGTGCCGAACTACTGACCATGGGAGCGCAAAGACACATTACGAAGGCGCTGGCCGGAGATCCGATTCGCGGCAGGCGAAGGGGAGCGGTGATCCTCGTCGTTCTAATCACGATCCTGTTTGCGGGGGCGGCGCTCACACTGTTCATGCAGCAGGCGAGCGACGACCTGAGGGTGGGCATGAGGGATGCGGACGCGCGGCGGCTGCGTCCCGAGGCGTATTCGGATTTGGAGACGACGCTGGCGGTGCTGCAGGACTTCATCCTCGTCAACGGCAGCCTCAAGAGTCCGGCGGAAGGCTGGGGCGACCCGCTGGCCTGGGCGGGGTACACGCCGGAGTCGGGGCGTACCGTGACAGTCCAATTTGCTGATGAAAGTGGGAAGGTCTCGCTGCCGCATGTGACGGACGCGTACCTGGTGGACCTTTTCAAGAGCTGGGACATCCGGCAGAGCGATGCCGAGCGCCTTGCGGATGCGTTGATGATGTGGACCACCAAGAACTACGTGCCGACCTCCGATTTCACTCCGACCTACGACTTGGATGCGATTCCGTTCGACAACCCGCAGCGTCCGATCCGGACCTGGTCGGAGCTGAAATCGATCGACGTGGTACGGGAGACGTTTTTCGACCATGCAGGGCGTCCCAATTCCCTGTGGAAACAGTTCACGAGCACGTTTTCTCTTTTTGATTTCACGGCGTCGAACTTGAACGCGGGGAATACCGGTGTGATGCAGGCGCTCAACCTGGACACGTCGCAGCAATCGCTTCTGAGCGACTACCTGGACGGTCGGGGGAGCTACCGCAGCCAGGGAGCGGGCTATTTTCGCTCCTCTAGCGACATTGCCCGGGTGCTCGGTGTGCAGGCGCCGCCCACGGGCGTGGGGACGGACATTCAGGCGCTGCGGATCATCATCACGGTGCGCGACGGGCAGGGCGTATTCCGCCTCGACGCGGTGGTGTCGATCGGGGGGGCGGCGAAGGCGGTGACTCAGAAAGCCGCGAACAAGGATTGGGACGCCTCACCCGATGCGGCGGCGGCGGCGCAGGCGCTGCAGGCGACGACGACGGCCAACCAGGCTGCGGCGGCCAAGGCGGTCACGGGCGATTCGACCCAGATGCCGGTTCTCAACTATCCCTTTACAATCCTGGAACTCAGAGAGAATGATGATCTTCCTCCAGCCCTTCCCCCGGCCGCACAGGCCGAGAACGTCAATCGCACATGAGCAAGTCCCTATTTGAACTTTTCCGCGCCGGTGCGCTTGCGCCGAGGGTGGTGCTGTTGCCGGATTTGTTCTTTTTCGTGCGCAGCGTGCCGCTGGAGACGGGGTCGGAGGCTACGTCTGTTGCGGAGCAACTCGAGCTGGCGATCGAGGGCATGGCGCCATTCCCGGTGGCGCAGTTGTACCACGGCTATTTTCGGCTTGGGGAGGGCGCGTCTGCGCTGGCCTTTGCGGCCTATCGTCGGCGCTTTCAGCAGGAGCAGACGGTGGGTTGGGAGGAAGCGGACCTAGTGATGCCGACCTTCTGTGCGCTTCTGGCGGACAAGGCGGAGCCGTCGACCACGTGTCTTTATTTTACCGACGACGCGTGCACGGCGCTTGTTTGGGACGAGGCGGGGCTGCCGGCCCGGGTGCTGGTGCGGCCGCTTCCCGAGACTCCGGGCGAGGCGGAGCGTGCAGCGGTGCGCGATGCGATGCTCAGGGAGATAGGCGGCACGGTGCGTCTAATCGAACTGCCGGCGCCCCCGCGGGTCGCGGAGACCTCGGACGAGGATGGCTTTGCCTTTGTGGCGGGAGACCGGACGGTGCGATTCCCGAAAGCGAGCGCGGCGGCGTGCGATGTGCGTCCGCGTGAGGATCTGGCGCGCCACCGGCGGGGCCAGAAGCGGGATAGGGTGTTGTGGCGGTCGCTCGTGGGTGCCGGCGTCGTGCTGGCGCTGCTGGCAGTGGGCGAGATCGCTCTCGGGATTGGGTGGGGCTTCGAAAAGACCCGGCGCGCGAAAGTCGTGGTACAGCGTCCGCTCGTGGAGCGGATTTCCAACGCGCAGGCGCTTGCGTATCGCATCGATGAACTGGCCACCAAGCGGCTGCTGCCTTTCGAGATGCTCGACGCGATCGGCTCCGTGCGTCCGAAAACGATCCAATTCACCAAGTGCACGACCTCGGGGCTCGACGTGATGCGCATCGACGCGCAGACGAGCAATGCGGGCGACGTCGCCGGTTTTCAATCGGCGCTCGCGCGCTTGCCTGCGGTTGATCACGTCGAGATAGGGGACATGAGTTCCCGCGACCGGCTCACGCGTTTCACGTTGATGGTGACCTTCAAGCTGAACGTCCTCAAGCCCGCCCAATCCTGATGAACGCGCTCAAGATCTATTTTCTCACCCGGACGCTGCGCGAGAAGGCCCTGCTTCTGACGATCATCGGGCTGGTGCTGGCTGTGTGGGCCAACAGTTTTGCGGGTCGTGCCCGTGCCTTTGTATCGACGAATCGGTCGCTGTCGGCGGAGTTGCGCGAACAAAGCCTCTGGCTTTCGCGCAGGGGGCAGATCTCCCTGGACGAGCGGAAGGCGGTCGCCCGATTGGATCCGACGCAGACGCTCGACGGCACGAAACTTCTGGCGGAGGTCAACCGGATGGCGGCCGAAGCGGGTTTTGTCTCCAACGTTCAGGTGGAGGACGTGAAAGAAGAGCGCACGACGCAGTTCGTGGTGCACTCGCTTCGCTTCACTGTGCGCAAGGCGGATTATCCCTCGCTCATCCGCTTCTACCTGGCGCTGCAGAAGCGCTCGCCGTACATCGGGCTGGAGCAGATGACGATCCAGGCCGAGCCGGCGAATCCGGCCCAGTTGACCGCGTTGATGCGCCTGTCCTCGGTCGAAGTGCTGAAGTGACGCTCAGCGTCCGGCTCAGACCGCGGCTGTCCGCGCGATTTCGGGCACGTCGGCGCGGTGCTTCACAAACATCAGGCCGAGGGTGACGACCGAGAACCCGGTGCAGGTGAAGAACACGGTCCGGTAGCCGAAGCGCCAGGCTAGGGTGCCAAACAGCAGGTAGCCGACGGTGGACCCAATGCGCTGGGCGTTGGCGTAGAGGTTGGTCGCGGTGCCGGGATGGTGGGGAAGATAATTTTGGAAATAGGAAATCGCCACGCCCGAGGTGACGGCGGTGACCGCGGCGGACAGCATCTGCATTGGGTAGACCTGCCAGGGAACTCGCACCAGGGTGAGGCCGGCGTAGTAAACGATCGAGATCGCGATCCCGATGCGGATGACCTTTGCCGGGTCCATGCGTGTGGCGAGCATGCCGAAGTAGAGCATGAACGGCAGCTCGAACACGGGAGAGACGCAGTAAACGATCCCCACCTGCTGCTCGGTGCCACCGAGGGTTTTAAGAACGAGCAGGGGAAGATTCATCATGCCGATCGTGGCCGAGGCGAAGATCAGGACGAAGGCGACGAAATGGGCAAAAACGTCGGGCCTCACCATCACGCGCCAGACTGAATCGGCGGACGTGGCCGCGTCCTTTGCGCCGGGGGGCGGTGCATGGGGCACGTAGCGGAGGGTGGCTGTGGTGAACAGGAGGAAACAGGCGGCAGCCGACAGGAAGAGCCCCTTGAAGGAGAGCGTGATCATGATCCAGGAGGCGATCGCGGGGCCGACGGTCCAGGACAGGGCGAAGAACATGCGGAACGCGTTCATATAAAACGCGGCCTCGGACTTGGCGGTGTCGGACTTGGTGAGTTCCTCGCGGGCGAAGGCGAAGAGCTGGGAGAAGGTGATGGACGATAGGCCGAGCAGGAGGCACCCGACGATGAGCAGCGGCCAGAATGTGCGCAGGTAGGCGAAGCATGCATAGCCGATCACGCCGGAGACGCCGCCCAGAAGCATCACGTGGCGCCGGCTCAGATGCGTGTCGGAGAAATGGGCGAGGGTGGTGGCGATCACTATTCCGGCGATCGCGGTGATCGTCATGAACACTCCGAAAAGCACGGGGTTCATATGGCACTCGATCGTGCCGAACATCGAAAAGAAGGGGCTCACGAACGAGTAGGTGAGGCCCAGCAGAACGTTGAGCAGGATCAGTGACCGGAACTTTGGATTCCGGGCCAATGGCCTGCAGCGGTCGAGGATGCGATGCATGGAAGAGAGGGCGTTTGAAGGGCCATGGAAAGACCGGGAAGGCGAATCAAACATTGAGCGCTCACATTTGAACTGATCCCGATCGGAGTGGATTGTTATGATGTAAGACCAAGAATTTTAATGGGAAACGCTTCTAGATGCCCACAGCGCTCCGGCTTGTGAGGAGAGCCCCTGGGATGCGGTGGATGCAGAGAAAAACGGTCTTGTCGGTTCGGCCGCCTCTTCATTATCAAATGCGCGCTTCCCCAACCCCAGTCCCCCATGTCAAAACTTATCTCCTGTCTGGCCGCAGGATTACTGTCCGCGGCCGTCGTTGGTTTCGCTCCTTCCGCTTCGGCGAAGAACGAAGAGTGGCAAGACATCCATGGAAACACGTTCAGTGGCACCGCCGTCGAGGCGCTCGGACCCTTTGCGGTCTTCTCGGTTTCGAACACTGTGGGGCGCCGATTGCCGATGCAGGCGCTGCCTCTCTCGCAACTCGTCCGATTTTATCAGGCGGTGAAAGACCATCCGCCGCGCGCGGACAACTGGGAGCAGGCGAAATCGGCGCTGACCTCCGAACTGCGCGGACACCTCCAGAAGCTGGAGGGCAAGAAGCTCGTTTCGTATTCGGTCGCGGGCCATCCCGAGCCGGAACTGATTGTGGTATTTTTCGTGAACCAACAAGCCGGCGATTCTTGGAAGATTCTTGGACCGTCGTGGGCCCCGTACTCGGAGATCCAGAAGGTTTATCCGGGCATGATGGAGGCGCTGACCTTTGGAATGGGCTACAGCCGCTGGGAGTACGAGAAGATGGCGGCAGATCAGAATGCGCCGTGGCTGGCGGCGGATCTGGAGGACGAGGGAGCCCTCGACATGCTTCAGGATTACATTCCTGGAAACGGCTACAGCATCGTGGCGATGACGCGCGATGGCGTGCCTTTGTTCAGCGCGGTAAACCCCAGTCAGAATGAGACGAAGAAATTCTGGGGAGTGGTTGGTGAATTCCTTTCGCTGCTGAGTCCCGAAAACCCCTATTCGTGGAAACCGGTGGCGTGGTACCGCACGGCTGAGCAGATCGCGGAGCATCCGACCGGCCGGGTAGGCCCGGAGCTTGTGGGCAATCCGATCCGGGGAGACGTGCTCAAGCGATACAAGATCTATTCCTTCGACGCGGAGCTCGGAGTGAAGGCCGACGGAACGGTGTCGGACGTCGATTTGAAGAAGACCGCGTCGATTCCGCCGAAGATCGGCGAGGCCATACAGGCTGCGCTGAAGATGGCGGTGTTTGTGCCGGCCGTGGACAACGGCAAGCCCGCGGACGGAACGTTTGCCTACCATTTCAGGATTCAGCCCTGAGCGGTGAGGCTCGGAAGTCTGCGCCGAAGGTCCGGCGCGGCCTCCGCGGATTTGAATCAGAGCAAGGTGCCCTGTTGGGGCACCTTTGCTTTTGGGGCGCTGGCGTCGGTGCCGAGGTGACGCGGCGGGCGGGCGACCCTGGAGGCGAGAGCGGCCTCGCGGTCGGCGACGATCCGGTCGCAGATGGCCTGGATGTGGAGGCTGAGCCAGTTCCAGGTCGTGCTGCCTTCGGTATAATTGGCGGGGCCGTAGTGGTCGATGCGCCCCGCGGAGCGCAGGCGGTCGTTTTGCGCGAACTCGTCTTCGCGCTTCGGATTGTACACGGCGTAGGCCTTGCCGCCGCCCTTCTTCACCACTGAAAAACTCGGGATATCGCTGGGACCGTCGGCGATATAGATCATGTTCTGAAAGGGGATGCGGCGGTCTTCTGGGGTGATGTTGGCGTTGACGTCGATGGCGGGGTTTTTGTTGGTCCCCTTGTTGATCTCGAAGAGGGCGCGGGTCTTGGTGGTGTTGTCGATGACGGCGCCGATCTGCGCGATCTCGGCCTCGGCGTCGAGGTCGAGTTCCTTCTGGAGGAGGAAGCCGGGCTGGAGTGGGTTCTCGATGAATTCGCAGCCCCAGAAACCGTCGACCTTGCCCGCGGCGGAGCTGCCGCGGATCATCTCGGCGAGGCCGGTGCTCACGATATAGTGTTCGAGCTGGATCTCGTGCTTCTGGTATTCGGGTTTGGTGGTGACCCAGGTGCGGCTTTTGTCGAAGAACTCGGGCATGCCGTCGTAAAATTCAATTCCCGCGCCGGCTTCGCGAAGCACGTGGTTGTTGAGCTTCGGCATCGCTCCCGCGAGCACGTAGGTGAGCAGGTGATTGAGATACGCGATCTCGCCGGAGAGGTGGTGACCGCGTTTGCGGTAGTGTTCGGCGAGTGCGTTGGCCTCCGCCCAAAAGGTACTCTCATTCACGCCGTAGCGGCGGAAGAGCGGGGACTGCATGTATTCCGGGATTAAGGTCTTGTCGAAGTCCCAGATGCAGGCGATGATGTTCTGCGTGAAAAGCGTCGTGGCCATTGCGGATAGACATCTCTAGCGCGGTTGACCGCCCAGTCGGCGGGTGGAGCCAGAGCGAAGACTCTCGCACCCGCGTCCGCAACGCCCAAATCGCCGAGCAGGCGCCATTGGGTATCCACAAAACGCCTTCTCACTCCATGGACATGCTTCCCGACATCACTCCTTTCCAGATGCGCTATGATGAGCTCAGCGCGCAGATGGCGGCGCCGTCGTTTTACAGCAATTCCCGCAAGGCGGCGCAGGTCATGCGCGAGCAGCAGCGGCTGGCGAAGCTGATCGAGGATCACCGGGCGCATGCAAAGGCGGAGGCGGATCTGGCCGAAACCGAGGCATTGTTGAAGGACCCCCAGGCGGACGCCGACCTCAAGGAGCTCGCGTCGATGGAGCTGCCGGAGCTGCAGGCGCGCTGTGCGCGGCTGCGCGAGGGAGTGCTCCTGGCGATGATTCCGCCGGAGGCATCGGACTCGCGCAACACGGTCATGGAAATCCGCGCCGGCACGGGGGGGGAGGAGGCTGCGCTCTTTGCCGGGGAGCTGACGCGGCTGTACATGAAGTACGCGGACGGACGCGGCTGGAAGGTGCAGCCGATGAGCACGAGTGGCAGCGAACGCGGGGGGATGAAGGAGGCGATCTTTCTGATTTCCGGACAGGACGTGTACAAGCAGCTCAAGTTTGAAAGCGGTGTGCACCGGGTGCAGCGCGTGCCGGTGACGGAAGCCAACGGGCGCATCCATACCTCGACGGTGACGGTGGCGGTGCTGCCGGAGGCCGAGGAGGTCGACATCGAGATCGACCCGCAGGATCTCGACGTCACGGTGCAGCGGGCGAGTGGTCCGGGCGGCCAGGGCGTGAACACCACGGATTCGGCCGTGCGTATCATCCACAAGCCGACGGGCCTGATTGTCTTCTGCGCGGACGACCGTTCGCAGATCAAGAACAAGGCGAGGGCGATGGCGGTGTTGCGCTCGCGGCTCCTGAAGATGAAGGAGGACGAGGAGCGCTCGAAGTATGCGGCGCAACGTCGCAGCCAGATCGGCACGGGCGACCGCAGCGAGCGGATACGAACCTACAATTTCCCCCAGAATCGACTGACGGATCACCGGATCGGACTGACGCTCTACAACCTCCCCGAGGTGATGGAGGGGCGGATCGACGTGGTGATCGAGGCGCTGCAGAAGGCGGACTTCGAGGAGAAACTGGCGGCGCTGACGGGGCGGAGTTTTTCGCCGCGCGCCATGTCGGTGTCGGACGACGACTGAGGACCACGCCCGTTCGTGGCGGCGAACGCCGCCTCATGGCGGAGTGCCGGGTGCTGAAATGAAATTGCGGATACAGAATGTCCCGCCCTCGTGGGCGGGACGCATCGGTCCGTGACAATGATCGGGGTCAGTCCGTCTTCGCAGGAGTGGGTGTGAGCACCGTTTCGCCGGTGAGGGCGCCGGCCGTGGCCTGGATGCGGAGGGGAGCCGTGGAATTTCCCGATTTCAAGAGGATGCTGGCGATGCCGGCTTCGGCGGGGATGGGATTCTCGCCGATCAGCGTGGCATTGCCATCGAGGCGGAAGGTGACGGGCGGCGTGGCTTCGGGCACGACGGTGCCGTTGGCGTCGACGACGTCCGCGTGGACGAAGACGATGTCGCCGCCGGCCTGGAGGGGTTTGCCCGACTGGTCGATCCAGAGTGCGAGCTTCGCCGGGGCGCCCGGCGTGCGGACGACCTGGGTTGCGGCCACCTTGCCGTGCAGGTAGGCCACGGCCTTGAGTTCGCCGGGTTCGAAGCGCGCGAGATGGAACGTGAACGGCGGATGGCGCAGGTGCGTGGAGATCCGGTTGTGATCAGGTTTTTGGCGACCGAGGCTATGGCCGTTGAGGAACAACTCGACCTCGTCGCAATTGCTGAACACGCGGACGTCGAGCGGCGAGGCCTTGGTCCACCAGCTCGCGATCGACACCATCGGGCCGCCGATGCCGGCGGGGAGCTTCTGGTCGGGGTCGCGCTGGGATTGATAGAAATAGTAGCTGAATTTCGGCAGGCGGAAGATGTCCATGACGCCGGAGGTCTCGAGGTCCGGAGCGTAGCCGCGGTTGTAGTCGAACATCACCCAGGTGCCGTCCCCAAAGGCCATCGTGCCGAGGTTTTCGTTGTGGGACTCCTGGAAATTGGTGGCCTGCTGGAGGAGGCGCACCTCGCCGTCGCCGCGGGCCTGGCGCGAGCTGCGCTGGGCCTGCTTGAGATTGCCCCAGGTGTCCTGATTGAAGCCCGCGTTGCCGGCGTAGTATTCCCAATCGCCATACTCGCTGACGAAGCAGGGGAACTTCGCGTGGAGAAACTCCTGGGTGCTGCCGTGCTGGCGGGCGGTGAGTTTCACGTCGTAGCCATTCACCCAGCCTGCGGTGATCATCTGGTTGCCGGGATACTCCTGGTGTGCCGCGGCGTTGAGACGGGCGATGAAATCGGGGGTCATCGGGGTCTCGTTGAGCGAGGGTTCCCACATGACGGCGCTGGGGTGATTGCGGTCGCGGCGGACGAGTTCGTGCACGGCCCAGACGCGGTTGGCCTCGAAAGCGGGCGTGGCGGGATTGTACTGCCAGCCCAGGATGCCGGGCATGACGGCCAGGCCCAGTTCGTCGCAGGCGTCCAGGAAAGACGGACTCTGCGGGTAGTGTGAAAGACGGATGAAGTCGAAGCCGCCCGCCTTGATCCGCCAGGCGTCGCGGTACTGTGCGGCGGGTGGGACGGCGTTTCCGATATAGGGATATTCCTGATGCCGGTTGACGCCCTGGAGGAACAGTGGGTGGCCATCGAAGGACATGCCATGTGGGCCGACCGCGACGCGCCGGATTCCGATGTGCAGGGTGCGGGAGTCGATCACCTGACCGTCGGCGAGCACCTCGACGTCGAGGCGATAGAGGGAAGGCGTCATGGGGCTCCAGAGAGCGGGATGGTCGACATGGAGATCGAGGGTGAAGGCCTGTTCGCCGCCGTTTGCGAGGGAGAGCCTGTCGGCAACCGCCTCAACGACCTGCCGGCCCGAGAGGTCATGGAGCACGGCGCGAAGGGCGAAACGCGCAGGCGTGCCGGTGCGATTGCGGATGTCCACTTGGGTTGCGACCGTCGCGGTGTGTGCCGAGACGGCGGGGTAGGTGACGAACACGCCGCCCGAGGCGACCTTGTTGGCGAGGATGGCGTCGGTGATGTAAAGGCGCGGCTGGATACGGAGCCATGCTCGGCGGTAGAGGCCGCCGTAGGTCTGAAAATCGAGTTGGTCGAGGGGCTTGGGGCCGGTGATATCGCTGTGGCGGTTGTCGAGGCGGACGGCGAGTTCGATCGGGCCGGGCTTTTGGGCGAAGGCGCTCAGATCGATGTCGAAGGGCAGGTAACCGTCGAGGTGCTCGGCGACCTTGCGGCCGTTGACGTAGAGCGTGGCGGCGTTCATCGCGCCGTCGAAGCGCAGTGTGACGACCTTGCCGATCGCGTCGGCCGGCAGCGTGAACGATTTCCGATACCAGCAGATGCCCTCCCATTGGCGGTGGGCGCCGAGATCGGTGACCAGGGCCTCGATGCGGGGAGTGTGGGGGAGGGTGACGCGGTCCCATCCGGAGTCGGCGTACTTCGTGGCCTGGGCTCCGGCGACGTCGCCAAGATGAAAACGCCAGCCGGTGCTGAAGTCTGTCGTGACGCCGCGCGCGATCGAGCAGAGGAAGGCGATGGCGCATCCGAGCAGGAGCCGGTGCAAGGTTTGCGGAAGACGGAGGGCGAGGAGGAACCGTGGTGGTTTCATCTTGGAAAAGGGTGGGTGAAAAGAGGACTACCGACAGAAGATCTCCGTGGCGCCGCCTCATGAACAGTTCAGGCGTGAGGGCGACCGGAACGAAAACCGGACCACCATCAGGCTAACGATTTGGTCCCATGACGATAAAAGACTTTCATTAAGGCTTAAACTGACATTTCTAGGAAAAAACAGTACCAACGCCGAAAAGGGCGAGTCCGATGGGTTGAATCGGTCCATTGGGGGGCACCGACGGTGGCGTAGGGTCCTTTGCCCGGGCACCCCCATGGGCCCGAGGGCGCTGGCGGGCTTGGCGCCTGTCAAGATGTCATGCATCCGCTGGGAAAATCCCACGCGGTTTGCGGGTGACGGTCAGTTTCGAACCGCAAGGAGGCCCAAAATCACCAAAGCGGAGACGCGCGGTGGGGCAAGGCGGGAGGGGCGGAGTCGTTCTTCGGCCCGGCAATCTCGACCGGCTCGCGAGGCGTCGCCAAGTACCCGCCGTCTCGATCGTCGGGCGGGCACGGCGTTGGCTTCAGTCGGCCGAGTCGTTCGCGCTCGGGGCGTAGATAGGCGCGTGGTCCTGGGAAAACACGGTTGGGCGCACTGCGCCGCCGTTCACGCGGTTGATCGTGAGATTGTCGAACAGCGCGGTGTAGCGGGTGTCGTGGTCGCCGCCGGTGATCAGGCCTGCCATGCCGTGGGGGTAAGTGTGATCCACAGCGCTGAGGACGGCGGCGCCGTCGACCAGCATCGTGATCTTCGCGCCTTCAAAGCGCAGCATCACCGTGTGCCAGCCGCCCGACTTCCAACCGGATATGCGGCCCGTTGTCAGAGCGCGGTCGCGCGTGCCCTTGATCTGGTCGCTGGCGAGGACGATCGAGCAGGCGCCGTCCGCGTCCAGGCGCGCATAATAGCCATTGGCGTCGTTGTCCCAGCCGTTGCCCGTCTGACAGACGCGACCCATGACGCCGGCCCAGCCGCCGTCGTCGAAGGAAATGTCGGCGCTGACCTGATAGTCGGTCCAGGTGGCGTCGCCGAGAATCGTGTAGGGTTTCCACTCGGGCGCCCAGCTCTGGACCTTGTGGTCGACGACCTGACGCAGGCACTTGCCGCGGCCGTCGGGGCGGTCTACGACCGCGAAC
>JAJXYI010000593.1 GCA_021780625.1 bacterium
GATGGTCGCCAGGATGTTCGGGGGGTAACAATGGGGCTGGTAATAATCGAGCGCGGCGTAAATCGGGCTTTGCAGGTCCTCCGTGCTGGTCGTGACCAGGTGGTGATACACGTCGACCGAGCGAATGAACACCGCCATGCGCGTGTGCCAGGCCGCGACGGTGGGGCGGGTCGCGGGGTTGCGGTAGGCGTCGGTCCAGTGCACCTCGTTGAAGAGCTCCCAGGCCATGATCGCGGTGGACCAGCTCCAGCGCGCGACGATGTATCGGAATTTCCGCTGCGTCAGCTCCAGCGCGCGGGGGTTGGTGAAGAACTCGGCGGGCGTCTTGAGGAAGCCGCCCGGGTTCGCGGCGTTGAAGGGATTGTCGGCCCAGTTCGAGTCGACCGTGCTGCTGTAGGGGCCGTGGTGCTGGAGGACTAGCTGCAGGTACACGCCGTCGGACTGGGCGTGTCCGATGACGTCGTCCCAGCGCGCGGCAACGGCCGGATCCAGACGGCCGATTTCTGGCGAGGCCCCGAGGGTCTTGGGCAGCCACTCCAGATTCATGCCGTCCCAATGGGCCATCCACACGCGCATCCAGTCCAGGCCGGCGGCCGCGTAGTCCGCGAGCGCCGTGTCGTAGTAGCGCGTGACGTCGCCGTGTCCCCAGGCGAGGTTCGTCCCGATTGGCCAGAACGGCTTTCCGTCGGACAAGGCGAAGGCAGTGGGGTCGCGGGGGTCGATTTCGACCTGAGGAAGCGCGAGCGCTTTGCCCACGTCGACCGTCGGGCTCGAGACGAGCCTACCGGGGAGGGGGCGGGCGGAGGCGGCGGTGGCGCCCTCGCTCGAGCCGACGAAGCGATACACGCCCGTCTCGTCGGGGCGCGCGTGGACGCAGAACCGCCCGCCGCCGGCGTAAAAGGCGGGCAGGCGCAGCAGCCGGCCGGAGGGCTCGGCCACGTCGGCCCACAGGTCGCGCGCGAAGGGGTTGGCGCCTTCAGGCTTTACCTCGAAGGTGAACGCCACGGGGGCGACTGGCTGCGGTGCCGTCGGGGCGGGGGAGGCTGCGCGCGCGGCCGGGCCGGCGGCAACCAGGCAGAAGAAGGCCAGGAGGACGGGAAGACGGGGGAGGGGGTTCACGACAATGACCGGTCCGTCCGGGGTGCGGACCGGAGTCGAGCAAAAGGGAACTCGCGCCTCCTGTAAAGCGGAGGCTGTCCGGCAGGGCGCTGCGGCGCGGATGGGGTGTCGTACAATTCTGAATACCCCGGCCCTTCCGCTCCGCACAAATGGTTGCACGGCGCCCCGCCAGACCGCCGTTGCGGATCGCGAAAAAGGGGACAAGGTGAACCGCATGACCCGCAAAGCCCTCCCCCTCCGCGCCCTCGGGCTGCGCGCGCTCGCGACGGCCCTCGTGCTGTCCGCGGCCCTCTGCGCCCAGGCCCAGGAAGTCTCGATCACCCCTGCCAACGGCACGGGTGTGTACCCTGCAGGCGACACCGCCGCCTGGAACATCGACGTCAAGGGTGACTCCTCCGGCCTGAGCAACCTGCGTTACGAGATCAAGCCGGGCGCCCTGCACGTCTCAAAGTCCGGCGTGCTCAAGCTGGCCGGCGCCCACACGGTGTTCACGGCCGTGCGAAACGACCCGGGCTCGCTCCTGCTCGAGGTGACCGGCAGGGAGGCGGATGGCAAGACGTTCACCGCGCTGGGCGGCGCGCTGTTTTCGCCGGACAAGATCAAGCCCTCGGCGCCGGCTCCGGCCGATTTTGACGCCTTCTGGAAGGCCAAGCTCGCCGAACTCGCCGCGGTGCCCATGGATCCCGTGATCACGCCCGAGCCCTCGGGGGTCGACGGCGTCAACTACGCCCTCATCACCCTGCGCAACATCCGGGGCACGCATGTCCAGGGTCAGATCGCCTGGCCCGCGAAGGGCGACCGGTTCCCGGCGCTGCTGATCCCGCAGTGGGCGGGAGTCTATTCGCTCGACAAGGCCTGGGCGGTCGACCGCGCGAAGCAGGGCTGGCTGGTGCTCAATTTCCAGGCGCACGACATCCCCGCCGTGGGGCCGAAGTCCTTTTACGACGACCTGTTCGCCGGTCCGCTCAAGAACTACTGGGCCATCGGAAACCAGGATCGAGACACGAGCTATTTCCTCCGCATGTATCTCGGCTGCTACCGGGCCGCCGATTACCTTACCCACCGCGCCGACTGGGATGGCCGCACACTCGTGGTCATGGGCGCGAGCCAGGGTGGACTCCAGACATTGCTGACCGCCGCGATTTACCCGAAGGTCACGGCGGCCCTCGCGCTGGTGCCCGCGGGGTGCGACCAGACCGGACCCGAGGCAGGCCGCGAACCCGGCTGGCCGCAGTGGTATGAGCACGCCCAGGGCAAGGATCCCGCGAAGGTGCTCGAGGCGAGCCGCTACTACGACATCGCCAACTTCACCCCGAAGATCCGCTGCCCGGTACTGGTGGGTGAGGGGCTCATCGACACCGTGTGCCCCATCGCGAGCACCTTTGCCGCCTACAACGAAATCCCCGCGCCCAAGCATTTCGTGGTGCTACCGATCGGGACGCATCAGCAAAACCAGGACGCCTACAACCGGCTCGCCGAGGAGTGGCTCGCGACGCTCCGCGAGGGGCGCATGCCCGACGTCAACGCCTCGCGCTGAGCGCGCTCCGCGTCTCCAACCTGCCGCGACATGCCCGCGGCAGGTTCCGCTTTACCTCGGCCTTGCCGGGCCTGTAGCGTGTCCGGGCCGCCCAGCCCAGCCGTGACCCCCACTCCTCTGCCCCCGCTGACGCTTTTCTCGATCGTGATTCCCGCACGCGACGAGGAGGCTTCGCTCCCACCGACCCTCCGAGCGCTCCATGCGGTGCTCGTGCGCGAGCGCGTTCCGCATGAGTTTGTGGTCGTCGACGACGGCTCGCGCGACCGCACCTGGAGCGTGCTCGAGGAGCTGCGTGGCGAGATCCCCACGCTCAACCCCGTTCGCAACCCAGGCGCGAACGGCTTTGGCCGGGCTGTCGTCTGCGGCCTCAATGCCATGCATGGCGACGCCTGTGCGATCGTGATGGCTGACGCCTCTGACGCTCCCGACGACGTGGTCGCCTACTGGCGTCTCCTCAACTCCGGTTTCGAGTGCGTCTTCGGGTCGCGGTTCATCCGCGGCTCGCGCGTGGTCGACTACCCCCGGATGAAGCTGTTCATAAACCGCCTCGCGAACCTGTTCATCAAATTCCTCTTCCGTATCCCCCTTAACGATACCACGAACGCCTTCAAGGCCTACCGCCGCTCCGTCATCGTGGGGTGCCGCCCCTTTCTCGCACCGCACTTCAACCTCACCGTGGAAATCCCGCTCAAGGCCATCGTCCGCGGCTACTCCTGGACGGTGACGCCCATCTCGTGGCAGAACCGGAAGCACGGCGTCGCGAAGCTGAAGATCAAGGAGATGGGCTCCCGCTATTTTTTCATCTGCATGTACGTCTGGCTTGAAAAGTACTTCAGCCGCGGCGACTACCGCCGCTCCGTCACGCCGACCGGCCCGCGGCTCCCAGGGCCGCCCGGCGCCTGAGTCGAACCCGCGCCGTTGTGACCCGGCGCTGTGTCACGCTGTCCGCCCCGAACCACGCCATACCGTCCCGTCCCGAGGGAAAACGCCTCCGTCAACCCTGGCCCGTCTCCTGCACCCAAGTCTGCCATGGATTTCTCGCAACTCACCGTCATGTCCCGCCAGGCTGTCACCGACGCGCAGGCCATCGCACGCCGCCTGCACCACAGCGAGGTCGACACCTGGCACCTGCTCTCCGCGCTGCTCGCGCAGGGGGACGGCATCGTGCCCGGGCTGATCGAGAAGCTCAATCTCCAGACTAGCGCCCTGCAGCTTTCGGTCGAACGCGAGCTCGAGCGCCTGCCGAAGGTCACCGGCTCCGTCGACGCGTCGAAGATCTACGTCACCCAGGCCGTCAACGAGGTCCTCACCCGCGCGGAGGACGAGGCGAAGCAGCTCACCGACGAATTCGTCTCCGTGGAGCACCTGTTCCTCGCTCTGCTCGAGGTCGCCAAGCCCGAGGCGCTCAGGAAGCTCTTCAAGAGTTTCGGCCTCGATCGCGACGCGGCGCTGCGGGTGCTCCGCGAGGTGCGCGGCGCGCAGCGCGTCACCTCCGACAACCCTGAGACGACCTACGACGCGCTGAAGAAATACGGCGTGGACCTCGTCGAACAGGCCCGGAAGGGGAAGCTCGATCCGGTCATCGGACGCGACGAGGAGATCCGGCGCGCCATCCGTATCCTTTCCCGCAAGACGAAGAACAACCCCGTGCTGATCGGCGAGCCCGGCGTGGGCAAGACCGCGATCGTCGAGGGCCTGGCCCAGCGCATTCTCCGCGGCGACGTGCCCGAGGGGCTGCGCGACAAGACCGTCTTCTCCCTCGACATGGGAGCGCTCATTGCCGGTGCCAAGTATCGCGGCGAGTTTGAGGAGCGCCTCAAGGCCGTGCTTCACGATATCCGCCAGAGCGATGGCCGTATCCTGCTCTTCATCGACGAGCTTCACACCATTGTCGGGGCCGGGCGCACCGAGGGGGCCATGGACGCCGGCAACCTGCTCAAGCCGATGCTCGCGCGAGGCGAGCTGCACTGCATCGGCGCCACCACGCTTGACGAGTACCGCAAGCACATCGAGAAGGACGCCGCGCTCGAGCGGCGCTTCCAGCCCGTGCTTGTCGACCAGCCTTCCGTCGAGGACGCGCTCTCGATTCTCCGCGGTCTGAAGGAGCGTTTCGAACTGCACCATGGTGTGCGCATCCAGGACGGGGCGCTCGTCTCCGCCGTCACGCTCTCGCACCGTTACATTTCCGACCGCTTCCTGCCCGACAAGGCCATCGACCTGGTTGACGAGGCCTGCGCCATGATCCGGACCGAGATGGACTCGATGCCACAGGAGCTCGACGAGCTCACGCGCCGGGTCCTTCAGCTTGAGATCGAGGAAACTGCCCTCTCGAAGGAGAAGGACGAGGCGAGCGCGCGCCGCCTCCAGGCGCTGCGTGCCGAGCTCTCCGAAGCGCGCAGCAAGTCCGCGGCCCTCCGTCTGCAGTGGGAGAAGGAGAAGGGCTCCGTCGACCGCGTGCGCAAGCTCCGCGAGGAGCTCGAGGCC
>JAJXYI010000541.1 GCA_021780625.1 bacterium
CGAGAAGCCGGCTCTGGCCGCAATCGAGGCCTGGACCTTCCGTCCGGCCATGAAGGACGGCAAGCCCGTCAAGGTGAAGGTCACCGTCCCGGTGCGCTTCGAGGAGAATTCCTGATCGGCCGCGAATCCGCGCCCCGGTGCGGAGACTCGTTCCCAGGCTCGCACGACAGGTGCGGGCCTTTTTTGTGCTCGGACGCCGCGTGCCCGCAGGAGGCGCAACCCGTTTTCCTCCGCGTCCATAGGATCGGCTCCCCATGATTTACTTGCATAAAAGTGCAATCATTGTCTCATCTGATTTCGACACCCTTTTCCGCCGGGCGCCATGCCTGACACCCCGAAACTCAGCCAACGCTTATCGAACATCCCCGTGAAGAGACTCAGGAAGACCATGAAGACGTGCATTAAATTGCAATTGTTGGCGATTGTACTTTCACTGGCCGCCCCGCTGGCCGGCGCCGCCACGGGCACCCTCGTGTGGGGCGACGATTTCAACCAGGCGGTGGGCGCCACGCCGGACTCCACGAAGTGGACCTACGACCTCGGCAACAACGGCTGGGGCAACAACGAGCTGGAAAACTACACCTCCGACGCGGCGAACTGCTCCGTCGTGAGCGATCCCGACGCCACCGACGGCAAGGCGCTTGCGATCACCGCGATCAAGACCAGTTCTGGAGGATACACCTCCGCGCGCATCAAGACGCAGGGTCTGTTCTCGACCACCTACGGGATGATCGAGGCCCGCATGAAGCTTCCCGTGGGCCAGGGCATTTGGCCTGCCTTCTGGATGCTGGGCAACAACATCGGCACCGTCGGCTGGCCGCAGTGCGGCGAGCTCGACATCATGGAGAATATCGGGAGCGTGCCGAACAAGGTCTACGGCACCGCGCACGGTCCCGGCTATTCGGGCGCCAACGGTATCCAAGGTGTTTATACCCTCGCCTCCGGGCAGTTCAGCTCGGCCTACCATACCTTTGCCATCCAGTGGGCGCCGAACAAGATCCAGTGGTTGTGCGACGGCACGGTGTACCAGACGCTGACCCCGGACAATATCCCGGCCGGCACCTCCTGGGTCTACAACGACTCGCCGTTCTTCATGATCCTCAATCTGGCTGTCGGAGGAAACTGGCCGGGCAACCCGGACTCGACGACCAGCTTTCCGCAGACCCTGTACGTGGATTACGTGCACGTCTACAACCTCGCTCCGGCCGCCCCGGCCAAGTTGGGCGCTTACGCGGATCCGACAGGCGCGGTCGGCCTGAGCTGGACGCCGTGCACCTACGACGGCGGTTCGCCGGTCACGGGTTACCGTATCCAGCGCGCCACGGACTCCGCCTTTTCGCAGAATCTCACCTCCACCGACGTCGGCACCGCCGCCGGCTATACCGACACGGGGGTGATCGCGGGCACGCCCTATTATTATCGCGTGTTGACGGTCACCGCCAACGGCGTGTCGTCGCCCAGCCCGACCGCCACGGTCACGCCGGCCATCGCGGGCGGTTCCGCCGCGGGATCGGTTCATTTTTCGGTCATCTCCTGCCGCTGTTTCGTCGGCACCGGTGACAACATCGGCGTGGCCGGCATCTGGGTCTCGGGCAACAAACCCGTCACCGTGCTCCTGCGTGCCGCAGGCCCGGCCCTGAAGGGGCAGGGCGTCGCCGGCACTCTTCCGGATCCGATGATTCTTCTCTACGACACGAAAGGCAACCTGCTGGCGGCCAATGCCGGATGGGGCACGGGCGGAGATCCGACCGCCGTGTCCGACGCGACGACGAAGACGGGCGCGGGCCTGGTCTTTGCCCAGGGCAGTCTCGATTCGGCGGTCGTCGTAACCCTCCAGCCCGGAGGCTATTCGGCGCAGTGCATAGGGGCGTCGGGCGACACCGGCGTCGCCTTGATCGAAGCGTATCAGGTCCCCTGAAGCCGCGCCGTGGCGCTCGTCGGGGCGACGGGCGCCGGCCCTCCGTAGATAATACCCTTGACGGGGTATCGTTTCGCGGCGTCATCGACGCCTTTTGAGGGCCTTGAAGGATCACGTCACAGTGTCGAACCAACATTCCCCTCGGCGGGCGACCGCCGCGGGTGCCCGGGCGCACAGGCGCTGGCATGGGTGAGCCGCTCCGCACCGTGCCCAACCCGAGCCAAGCCGCCGACTCTCCCCGGATCGCCAGCCTTGGTGCAGCCTCGCGGCTTCAACTGATCGCGAACAGGGGATTGGTGCTTGGAAACTCGAACCGCAGAGGACGCAATCCCGCGTCGTCGAGCCCAGCCTTTCAGCCCATCCGTCCTACGGCCTTCTCGTCTCTGCGTTCCTGCCCAGCGGCCTCGAATTTCGAGGCCACGCTGCCCACGTACTCCCGGCCAACCGCCTGTGCGCACTTGCGGGAAACGCGGTTTCCGGACCTTTTCTTCCCATGAGCGATCCGATCCAACACGAATGTGGCATCGCGCTGGTGCGTCTGCTCAAGCCGCTCAGCTACTACCAGGAGAAGTACGGCACCCCGTTGTGGGGCTTCTTCAAGCTGTTTCTCCTGATGGAGAAGCAGCACAATCGCGGCCAGGACGGTGCGGGCGTCGCCTGCGTGAAGCACGACGTGCCACCAGGGCTCCCGTTCATGTTCCGGGAGCGCTGCGTGAAGACGAATCCGCTCGACCGCATCTTCAAGGATCTGCTCAGGACCTATAACGAGAAGGTCCAGGCCGGGGTCATCCACCCGGAGTTCGCGGACACGGTGAAGAAGAATTTCGATTTCGGCGGGGAGCTCTACATGGGGCACCTGCGCTACGGCACCTCCGGCGGCTACAACATGTCGTCCTGCCATCCCTTCTTCCGCCGCAGCCCCTGGCCCACGCGCAACCTGGCGCTGTGCGGAAACTTCAACATGACGAACACGGCGGAGCTCAACCGCTCGTTGATCGGCATGGGCCAGCACCCGATCTTCGCGACCGACACCCAGGCGCTGCTGGAGAAGATCGGATTCTTCCTGGATGAGGAGCACGAGGACATCTACCGCTTCCTGCGCACCCGCGGGCTCGAGGGCGCGGAGATATCGCGCCGGATCAGCGAAGAGTTCGACCTCGGCCGGGTGATCACGCGCGCCTCGAAGAATTGGGATGGTGGATACGCGCTGTGCGGCCTCGTCGGCAACGGCGACGCCTTCGTCGCCCGCGACCCGTCGGGCATCCGCCCCGCGTATTATTTCCAGGACGATGAGGTGATCGCCTTCGCCTCCGAGCGCGCGCCCCTCTGCACGGTGTTCGACCAGGCCGCCGAATCCGTCCTCGAGGTCGAGCCCGGGCACGTGATGGTCGTCAAGAAGCGCGGCACGCTCACCTCCACGCGTTTCACCACGCCGCTCCCGCGCTCGAGCTGCTCGTTCGAGCGCATCTACTTCTCCCGCGGCAACGACGTCGACATCTACCAGGAGCGCAAGGAGCTCGGCGCCCGCCTCGCCGACCAGGTGCTCGACGCCGTCGGTCATGACTGGGCGAATACGGTGTTCAGCTTCGTCCCCAACACGGCCGAGGTCGCCTACTACGGCCTCATGTCCGCCCTGCGCGTGCGCCGACGCAACGAGGTCAAGGCTGCGATCCTCAAGGCCTCCCGCGAGGGCACGCTCTCCGAGGACACCATCGACGACCTCATCCTGCGCAACTGGCCCCGCGGCGAGAAGGTCGTCTCCAAGGACGTGAAGATCCGCACCTTCATCGGCCAGGAGAGTTTCCGCAACCAGCTCGCCAGCCACGCCTACGACATCACCTACGGCTCGGTCCAGTCCAAGGACAACCTGGTCGTGGTCGACGACTCGATCGTGCGCGGCACGACGCTCCGCCGCTCGATCATCCGCATCCTGTCGCGACTCAACCCGCGCACGATCGCGATCGTCTCGACCGCCCCCCAGATCCGGTATCCGGACTGCTACGGCATCGACATGTCCGAGTTGGGCAAATTCGTGGCCTTCGAGGCGGCGGTCTCGCTGCTGAAGGAGCGCGGCCAGGGCGCGGTGCTCGAGGAGGTGTACCAGCTCTGCCGCGAGGAGGTCGCCAAGCCCTTCGGCACCAGCACGACCAACCACGTGCGCCGGATCTACGAGCCGTTCACGCCCGAGGAGATCTCCGCGCGCATCTCGGAGCTCGTGCGTCCGAAGAACCTGCCCTGGCAGGGCGAGCTCCGCATCCTCTTCCAGTCGATCGACAACCTGCACGCGGCCCTCCCGCAGAGCACCGGCGACTGGTATTTCACCGGCAAATACCCGACGCCCGGCGGATACCGGGTCGCGAACCAGGCCTACATCAATTATTACGAGAACTCCGAGGGCCGCTCCTACTGAGCGCCCCGGCCGGCACACGCCTTTCACCGATGTCACTCAGCTACGAATCCTCCGGAGTCCGCTACGACCAGCTCGACGCATTCAAGCGCGCCTGCCAGCGCGCCGCGCGCACCACCGCGGGCATGCTCGCCGGCCATGGCTACCGCGAGCCCGCCTCCGTGCGCGGCGAGAGCGCCTACCTGATCGAGGGTGACGACCACTACCTCGCCCACGTCGAGGAGGGGCTCGGCACGAAGAATCTCGTCGCGGACGCGGTGTACGCGGCCACGGGCCGCAGTTTCTATCGCGAAATCGCCATCGACACGGTCGCGACGATCGTGAACGACCTGGCCACCTGCGGCGCGCTCCCGATCTCGGTCGCCATGCACGCCGCGGTCGGCGATTCGGGCTGGTTTGCGGATGAAAAGCGCATGGCCACCCTCGTCGAGGGCTGGGCCGAGGGTTGCATGCAGTCCGGAGCGGTCTGGGGCGGCGGCGAGACGCCGACCCTGCGCGGCATCGTCAACGCCGAGACCATCGTGCTCGCGGGCTCCTCCATCGGACGCATTGCCCCGAAATCGCAGCGCGTCGTGGGCGACGTGCACGACGGCGACGCCATCGTCTTCCTGGCCTCCTCCGGCGTGCAGACCAACGGGCTCACCCTTTGCCGCCAGATCGCGGACCGCCTGCCGCAGGGCTACCAGACTCCGATCGGCGACGGACGCACCTATGGCGAGGCCCTGCTGGCACCGTCGGTGATCTATGTCGCCTTCGTGCGTGAATGCCAGCGCCGCGGCCTCAAGCTGAACTACCTCGCGCACGTCACCG
>JAJXYI010000402.1 GCA_021780625.1 bacterium
CCAGCACGCCCATCTTGCTCCCTACTGATCCTTCCGCCGCATGAGCTCCTCATCCCTCCCCCTCTCCGCATCCTACCTCGCGCTCCGCGAGCTCTTTGCCTCGCGCATCGCCGTCCTCGATGGGGCGATGGGGTCGATGATCCAGACCTACAAGCTCGACGAGGCTGATTTTCGCGGCGACCTCTTTCGCTCTCACGGTCACGACCTGAAGGGCGACAACGATCTGCTCTCCCTGACCCGCCCCGACGTGGTCCGCGAGATCCACCGGCGCTACTTCGACGCGGGGGCCGACATCGTCGAGACGAACACCTTCAACTCGACCACGATTTCCCAGACGGACTACCACCTGGAATCCGCCGTGCCCGACATCAACCGCGCTGCAGTCCGGATCGCCCGCGAAGCCGCGCGGGCCGCGGAGGCAGCCACCCCTGGTCGTCGCTGTTTTGTGGCCGGTGCCATCGGACCCCTGAACCGGACGCTCTCGATGTCCCCCGACGTCAACCGCCCCGAGTACCGGGCCGTCACCTGGGCCCAGGTCGTCCAGGCCTACACCGAACAGGTGCGCGCTCTCACGGAGGCCGGCGCGGACGCGCTGCTGGTCGAGACCATCTTCGACACGCTCAACGCAAAGGCCGCCCTCTTCGCCATCGAGCAGGTGTTCGACGAGCGGGGCGAACGCCTGCCCGTGATGATCAGCGTCACGATCACCGATGCCTCCGGACGCACCCTGTCGGGACAAACCGTAGGCGCCTTTTACACCAGCATCCGCCACGCGCGCCCATTTTCGGTCGGCATCAACTGCGCGCTCGGCGGCCGCCAGATGCGCCCGTACATCGAGGAGCTCGCCCGGATCGCCGAGTGTCACGTCACCTGTTACCCAAATGCCGGGCTTCCGAATGCGTTTGGCGGATACGACGAGACACCGACCGACATGGCGACCGTGCTGTCCGAGTTCGCCGACGCCGGTTTCGTCAACTTGGTCGGCGGCTGCTGCGGCTCCACGCCCGACCACATCCGCGCCATCGCCAATGCCATCCGCGGACGGGCTCCCCGCAAGGCTCCCGAGCCCCAGGCTCCCGCCCTGCGGCTGAGCGGCCTCGAAGTGCTCCAGGTCTCCTAAGTCCGAGCAGGCATGGATCCGCTCCCGCTCTTCCAATCGCCGTTCTTTACGGTTGGCCGCGACCACCGCCACCTGGTCGTCCGCCTGCTCGCGGAAGCCTGGGTGCTGAGCACCTGTCCGGTGAATGGCGGCCTGCGCCGTGACCTGACGCATCTCGTCAACCACCAGAGTTGCGAGCCGGTCAAACACCAGGAGCGTTTTGAATTCATCACGGGCAAGGGTCCCGTCGGCTACCATTCCCACGTGTGCGCCGAGCTCGCCCTGGATCCCAGGACCACCGCAGTCCTCGGCACTGCCGCCACGATGCAGTACCTCGGTATCGCCACCCGAACCCATGCCGATCTCTCGGTGACCGCCATCGTCACCGCCGGCGTCACGGGCAATGCGGGCTGCGCGGGCGAACCCGCCGCCTACGACGAATCGGGCGGGGTCTGGAAACGCACCACGACGGAGGCCGATCCCAAGGCCGCCGGCACGCACGGAGGGACGATCAACACGCTGCTGCTGTTTTCGTCCCCTCTCACCGAAAGTGCGCTTTCGCGCGCAGTCGTCACGATGACCGAGGCGAAGACCAGCGCCCTGTTCGACCTCGCCATCGGCAGCCGCAGTTCCTGGAGGCCGGCCACCGGCACGGGCACCGACCAGTTCGCAATCGCCGCCCCTGCCGCGGGAGCAAATGTCCGCACCTGGACCGGACACCACACGAAGGCCGGAGAACTGATCGGACTCACCGTGCGCGAAGCCACGCTCGAGTCCCTGCGCTGGCAAAACGGTCTGGAACCCAGTTACACGCGCTCGCTCTTTCACGCGCTGGGCCGTTTCGGCCTGACCGAGGAGCACTTCAAGGCCCGCATGGAGGCGCTGCTGGACGCCGGCGACCACGCGTTGTTGAAGCACAACTGGAACCCGGTGATCTTCGAGCCACAGCTCGCCTCCGCGGCCTACGCGTACGCGGCCGTGCTCGACCGGATCCTCTGCGGCACGCTCGGGTTTGCCGCCGCGCACGAGGCCCTCTTGAACCAGGCCGCGCTCATGGCCGCGGGGCTCGCGGCGCGACCTGCGGCATTCCCGACGTTCAGGGCGGAACTGGCCGGCGAACTGTCGCCCGAGGACGCGACTCGCGGCGGCACCTTGCCGGCCCCGGCCGTCGAACTCGCCTGCCGGGCGATCGCCCTCGGGTGGCGAAGCAAGTGGAGGACCTGACCCGATGCACGCGGTGATTGCACAGCTCGCGGCGACGCTTTCCGCCTGCACAGGTCTCTTCCAGCCCAGCTTCGTGGCCTGGGCTGCGATCGGTCTCGGCCTCGACGCACTGATCGGCGATCCCGTCTTTTCGCTTCATCCGATCCGACTCCTCGGACGGTTGCTCACCGCGTTCGAGACGAAGCTCTTCCGGCTCGGCCTGAACGGGTACGTTGGCGGCATCCTCCTGTTCCTGCTCCTGTGCGCCACCGTGCTGCCGCTCTGTCTCGGCTTCCTCGCGATCGCAAATGCGATCCATCCGGTCGTGTTTGACTTGGCGGCGGGCCTCGTGATGTGGGCGTGCATCGCGCTGCGCGACCTCATCGCGCACGGTGAACGCATCGCGCGGGCGGTTGCCCGGGGCGACCTCGAGGCGGCGCGGAATGCCATTTCACAACTGGTCGGCCGCGACACCGACCGCATGGACCTTGCGGCCTGCGGCCGCGGCGCGGTGGAGAGCCTGAGCGAGAACCTCGTCGACGGCGTGCTCTCGCCCCTCGCCTTCGGCCTCGCCCTCGGCCCCCTGGGCGCGGTGCTCTACAAGATCGTGAGCACGATGGACAGCATGGTCGGCTACAAGACGCCGCGCTACCTGCGCTTCGGCTGGTGCGGCGCCCGCCTGGACGACGTCGCCAACTACCCGTTCGCCCGCTGGAGTGCGGCCCTCATCGCGGGCTTCGCGTCGGTGCTTCCCAGATACAGCGCGCGCAAGGCCTGGCGTTCCGCCCGCGCGTTCCACCAGGTCATCCCCGGCCCCAACAGCGGCTGGCCGGAGGCCGCAATGGCCGGTGCGCTCGGGATCCGCCTCATCGGCCCGATCTACAAGGGCGGCAACCTCGTCGCCGACCTGTGGATCGGAGAACCGGGCGACCCCGCCGGCGCCAGCCCCGCGGATATTCGCCGCAGCTACACGCTGCTGATCCTCTCAACCCTCGTCACCCTCGGCGTCGGCTGGGGCTTGTCCCGCCTCCACTGATCCCGGCCCCGTATCCCTCCCACTTTCATCATGCGCACTGCCTCCAATTTCCTCGTGATCGGGGAACGCACCAACATCACCGGATCGCCGAAGTTCGCCAAGGCCATCAAGGCCGGCGACTGGGCCGCGGCCCTCGAGATCGCCCGGCAACAGGTCGAGAACGGCGCCAACGTCATCGACATCAACGTCGACGAGGCCCTCATCGACGGCGAGGCGACCATGGTCAAATTCCTCAACCTGATCGCCGCCGAGCCCGACATCGCCCGCGTCCCCGTCATGATCGACAGCTCCAAGTGGAGCGTGCTCGAAGCCGGCCTCCAATGCCTCCAGGGCAAGGGCATCGTCAACTCCATCTCGCTCAAGGACGGCGAAGCAGAGTTCATCCGGCGCGCCCGGCTCGTCCGCCGCTACGGCGCCGCCGCGGTCGTGATGGCCTTCGACGAGCAGGGCCAGGCCGCCACCTGCGCCGAAAAGGTCCGCATCTGCACGCGCGCCTACCGCCTGCTCGTCGACCAGGCCGGCTTCCCGCCCGAGGACATCATCTTCGATCCCAACATCCTCACGGTCGCCACGGGTATCGAGGAACATAATACCTACGCGGTCGATTTCTTCGAGGCGACGCGGGAGATCAAGCGCACCCTGCCCCACGCGCGCGTCTCGGGCGGCGTATCCAACGTCTCCTTTTCGTTTCGCGGCAACAACACCGTCCGCGAGGCGATGCACACGATCTTCCTCTCGCACGCCATCGAGGCCGGCCTCGACATGGCGATCGTGAACGCCGGCATGCTCGGCGTCTATGCCGACATTCCCGCCGACTTGCGCGAACACGTGGAGGACGTGCTCCTCAACCGGCGCCCCGACGCCACCGAGCGCCTCGTCGCCCTCGCCGACCAGATCAAGGCCGCGGCCTCCCCGAAGGAAAAATCGTCGGCCACGGAATCCACCGATTCCTGGCGCTCGCTTCCGCCTGAGGAGCGACTCCAACACGCCCTGATCAAGGGCATCGACGCCTACGTGGAGGCCGACACCGAGGAGGTGCGGCAGCGCAAGGCGCGCCCGCTGGACGTGATCGAGGGGCCACTCATGGACGGCATGCGCGTCGTCGGCGACCTCTTCGGCGCCGGCAAGATGTTCCTGCCCCAGGTCGTGAAATCGGCCCGCGTGATGAAGAAATCCGTGGCCTACCTCACGCCGTACATGGAACGCGAAAAGGCGGCAGGCGGCGCCTCGTTGACCGCCGGACGCATCCTGCTCGCCACGGTGAAGGGCGACGTCCACGACATCGGCAAGAACATCGTCGGCGTCGTGCTCGCCTGCAACAACTACGAGGTGATCGACCTGGGCGTCATGGTGCCCTGCGACAAGATCATCGGCGTCGCACGCGAGAAACGCGTCGATGCCATCGGACTCTCCGGACTCATCACGCCGTCGCTCGACGAGATGGTGCACGTCGCGAAGGAACTGCGCCGCGAGGGCTTCGACCTGCCCCTGCTCATCGGCGGAGCGACCACCAGCGCCGCCCACACTGCGGTGAAGATCGCCCCCGAGTACCCGCATGGCGTCGTCCACGTGCTCGACGCCTCGCGCGTCGTCAATGTCGCCTCATCCCTTCTCTCGAACGAACACAAGCCGGCCTTCCTCACCGAGGTCCGCTCCAAGCAGGACCGTCTCCGCGTGGAGTTCGCCAACCGCGATGGGCAACGCAATCTGTATCCAATCGCCGAAGCCAGGAAGCGGCGCACTCCCTGCGACTGGTCGAGCGTCGACATCCCGCGGCCCGAGTTCCTCGGCACG
>JAJXYI010000530.1 GCA_021780625.1 bacterium
AAGACCCGCGCCCTCAAGCAGGGCATGATGCAGGAATTGTTGACCGGGAGAACCAGACTCGTATGAGCACGATCGGCCAACCTGAGCGCGAGACCCAGAAGCGCGTCCTCGCCCTGTTCCGCGAGGAGCTGGGCTATCGCTACCTTGGCGATTGGACCGACCGGGCGGACAACGGCAACATCGAGGAGGGTCTGCTCACCGCATACCTTACGAAGTGCGGCTACACGCCGGCGCAGATCGCCAAGGCCCTCCACGAGTTACGCACGGAGGCGGGCAATCCGAACCGCAGCCTCTACGACAACAACAAGAAGATATACAGCCTGCTTCGCTACGGCGTGCAGGTGAAGACCGCGGCCGGCGAAGTCACCGCGACCGTCAAGATCATAGATTGGGAGAAGCCGGAGCAGAACGATTTCGCCATCGCGGAGGAGGTCACTCTGCGCGGCAACCAGGAACGGCGACCGGACCTCGTGCTCTACGTCAACGGCATCGCCGTGGGCGTGATCGAACTTAAGAACAGCCGCGTCTCCATCGGCGACGGCATCCGGCAGAACCTCTCCAACCAGCTGCCGGAGTTCAACGAATGGTTCTTCAGCACGGTACAGTTCGTCTTCGCGGGCAACGACTCCGAGGGCTTGCAGTACGGCGCGGTGAAGACGGAGGAGAAGTATTTCCTCAAGTGGAAGGAAGACGAGTCGGACAACACCCGCTTCAAGCTCGACAAGTACCTGATCAAGATGTGCCGGAAGGACCGGCTCATCGAGTTGATGCACGACTTCGTCCTATTCGACGGCGGCAAGAAGAAGCTGCCGCGCGTCCACCAGTATTTCGGAATCAAGGAAGCCCAGAAGTACGTCAACGCCTACAAGGGCGGCATCCTCTGGCACACGCAGGGCAGCGGCAAGAGCATCGTGATGGTGCTGCTGGCCAAGTGGATCCTGGAGAACAAGCCCAACGCCCGCGTCGTGATCGTGACCGACCGGGACGAGCTGGACAAGCAGATCGAGGGCGTCTTCAACGAAGCAGGCGAGCCCATCACGCGCACCACCAGCGGCCGCGACTTGATGAACCTCCTCGGACAGGCGACTCCGCGCCTGCTCTGCTCCCTCGTCCATAAGTTCGGCAAGAAGGGCGTGGACGATTTCGATGCGTTCATCAAGGAACTGGAGGCTCAACCCGGCAAGACCGTGGGTGAACTGTTCGTCTTCGTCGACGAGTGCCACCGCACCCAGAGCGGAAGGCTGCACCGCACCATGAAGGCGCTGATGCCCAACGCGGTCTTCATCGGGTTCACCGGCACGCCGCTTCTAAAGAAGGACGCGCAGACCAGCTTCGAGGTCTTCGGCGGCTACATCCACACCTACAAGTTCAGCGAAGGCGTGGAGGACGGCGTCGTCCTTGACCTGGTCTACGAGGCGCGCGACATCGGCCAGCAGCTCGGCTCGCAGGAAAAAATCGACGCTTGGTTCGACGCCAAGACCAAGGGTCTGAACTCCTGGCAGAAGGCCGCCCTGCGCGAGCAATGGGGCACGATGCAGAAGGTGCTCAGCTCCAGGTCGCGCATGGAGCGCGTCGTGAGCGACATCGTCTTCGACTTCGGCGTGAAGCCGCGCCTCTCCCATCAGCGCGGCAACGCGATCCTCGTGGCCTCCAGCATCCATGATGCGTGCAAGTATTTCGAGCTGTTCCAGAAGACGGCGTTCAAGGGCAAGTGCGCGGTGGTCACCTCGTATAATCCTCATGCCCAGGACGTGGTCCTGGAGGAAGTGGGCGCCAACACCGAGACGGAGAAGCAGTTCCTCTACAACACGTACACGTCGCTGCTCCAAGGCGTCCAGGCGCGGCCGGGGAAGTCCAAGACCGAGACCTACGAGGACAACGCCAAGAAGCTGTTCAAGGAACAGCCCGCCAACATGAAGCTGCTCATCGTCGTGGACAAGCTCCTCACCGGCTTCGACGCGCCCAGCTGCACCTACCTCTACATCGACAAGAGCATGCAGGACCACGGCCTTTTCCAGGCCATCTGCCGCGTCAACCGCCTGGACGGCGACGACAAGAATTTCGGCTACATCGTGGACTACAAGGACCTTTTTGCGAAGGTCGAAAACGCCATCGCCGTCTACACGTCCGAGCTGGATCACGCCGCCCCCGGCGCCGCGCCGGAGGTCATGCTGCAAGACCGCCTGACCAAGGGCCGCGAGCGACTCGACGCGGCGCTCGAAGCCCTCGCGCTGATGTGCGAGCCGGTCAAGCCTCCGAAGGGCGAGCTTGAGCACATCCACTTCTTCTGCGGCAACATCGAGGTCTCGGAGGAGCTGATCGAGCGTGAACCTCGCCGCACCGCGCTCTACAAGGCCGTGGCGGCACTCGTCCGAGCGTATGCCGGCATCGCCGACGATCTTGAAGACGCCGGTTACAGCGTCGCCGAGATCGCCCGCATCAAGAAGGACCTGGAGCGATACCTGGATCTGCGCGAGATCGTCCGCAGGGCGAGCTGCGAGACGCTCGATCTGAAGGCCTACGAGGCGGACATGCGCCACCTCATCGACACCTATATCGAGGCCGGCGAGACGCGCAAGATCTCGCCGTTCGACGACATGCCCTTGCTGGAGCTGATTCTTAAGTCCGGCATCGCCGCCGCGATCAAGAGCCTGCCCGGCGGGATCAGGGGCGACAAGAACGCGCTTGCCGAGACGATCGTCAACAACGTCCGCCGCAAGATCATCAAGGAGCACCTGAACGATCCCGCCTACTACGACCGGATGTCGAAGCTGTTGGAAGAAATTCTCGCCGACCTAAAGGCGAAGCGCATCGTTTATGAGGACTACCTCAAGCGCCTGGGCGAGCTCGCCAAGCAAGTCCAACGCGGACAGGCGGACAATGTTCCCGTGCAGCTCGGCACGCCGGGGATTCGCGCGATCTACAACAACCTGCCTGTTCCCGCCGATCAGGACCCCGGCGGCGTCGTGCACGAGCCCGCGGCGGCCGCAACCGCCCAGGATTCCAGGCTGACGCTGGCCGCGGCTCTGGATGAGGCTATCAAGCGGGTCCGGTCGGATGACTGGCGCGGCCATCAGGCCCGGGAGAACGAGATCAAGCGCGCCCTGCTGCCCCTGCTGCACAACGACGCCCAGGAAGTGGAGCGCATCTTCCCGATCATCAAGCGGCAGAGGGAATACTGATGGGTGCGACGCTGGAACTTGGGGGAGTCACCCTGGCCGTCCTGAAGAAGGACATCAAGAACGTGCATCTGAGCGTCTATCCGCCGGCCGGGCGGGTGAGCGTCTCCGCTCCCCGTCGGATGAGCCTCGACACGATCCGGCTGTTCGCCATCGCCAAGCTCGGCTGGATTCGGCGGCAGCAGCGCAAGCTGCGGGAGCAGGAGCGGGAAACCCAGCGCGATTACGTGAACCGCGAGAGCCACTACGTCTGGGGCCGCCGCTGCTTGCTCAAGGTGATCGAGGAGGCGGCCGCCCCCAGCGTTCATCTCCGTCACGGCGCGCTGCTGTTGCGCGTTCGCCCAGGAACGGACAAGGAAGCCAGGGAGGCGGTCGTTTCGGGCTGGTACCGCGACATCCTCAAGGCGGAGGTGCCGCCGCTGGTCGAGGCCTGGGAGTCCCGGCTCAACGTCAGGGTGAAGAAATTTTCCGTTCAGCAGATGAAGACGAAATGGGGCAGCTGTAACCCGACGGCCCGCACCATTCGGCTGAACACGGAGCTTGCCAAGAAGCCCAAGGAGTGCCTCGAGTATCTTGTCTTGCACGAAATGGCCCACCTCCAAGAGCGCACCCACGGCCCGAGGTTCCTGGCCCTGATGGATCGCTTCATGCCGGACTGGCGAGACACGCGAGCGCTGCTCAATCGCCTCCCCGCGAGGCATGAGCAGTGGAGTTATTAGCGGTCCGTTCCAGGTTGGAACCTCTCGCCGGAGGGCACCAAAGAGGGCTCCGCTTTTTCCGGCGCTACCAGGAATGGGGCTTGCGGAATTTTCCGTGCGCGTCTTCCAACTCGGACGGGAACTGGCTGGCGGCAAGCACAGATTGGCGGATGGGTTTATAGAAGGTGGCGGCTTGAAGCAGCTCCCGTGTCGGGAACTTGGCCGGCGATAGGATGCCGACTTTCTTGCGAATCTCCTGCGTGATGATGCGGATTGGCTCGGCCAGATCGGAATCGTTCGAGACGACGACGGCCGCGTCATATTCGTCGCGCATGGCGTCGTAGATCAAGTGGGTTGCCAGGTTCACGTCGGATCCCTTCTCGTCCGTTTTGAGGACCTCAACGATCTTGGACGGATCGGCGGCCAAGGCCATTTTCTTTTTGTGCGTGAGAAATTGGCCGTAGGTGATCGAGAGGTTCGGAATCGTCGCCAAGGCGCGCAGGTAGAACTGCTGCCTGGTCGGCTGGTCCGGATCACCGGCGCGCGCGGTAATGCGCGCGGTGTAGTATCGGATTCGCAGGATTTGATTCTTGGGCAGAAGCAGTTGCGCGAGCTTGGAGAGGTCGAGCCAGCGGTGGGGGGTGTTGCGTAACGCCCGGTAGTAGAGGTTGAATCCGTCGACGTAGACGAAGGTTCGCATAAAATGCAGAAGCCATCCTTTCGGATGGCTTCGCGCCCACCCCCCGAAGGGGATGGGGTTGTGCCTAAATGTTAGCAGGTGCCATGTTCTCTGTCAATGTCGCTTTTGAGCTCCGAGGCGGAAGCCGGCAAAGCATGAAATCGTTTGTGATATCATGCGCTTTCGGGCCGTTAGCTCAGCGGTAGAGCGTCCGCCTTACACGCGGCAGGTCGCAGGTTCGATCCCTGCACGGCCCAGATTTCCCGGCGAACCATCGCGGCGCGCGGCCGTAATATCAAACGACATGAGAACGCGGGTTTTTTTCCTGCTGGCGGTCCTGGCCTGCGGCGGCGTCGCGGCTTCGCGCGCGCGCGCCCAGCCGGAGCGCGAGGCGCGCGCGAGAGAACACCGCCAGGTCGAGCGCAAAAAACAGCAGGTTCAGCGCGCCCGTGAGCAGAAGGCGCTGCGCGAGCGCCGGGCGCGTCAGACTCAGCAGCAGCGGCGGCGCGCGCAAATGCTTCAGCGGCAGCGGCAGGAACAGCGGCGTCGCCGCGCGGAGGCGAAGCCC
>JAJXYI010000143.1 GCA_021780625.1 bacterium
ACCGCGGAGACCCTGCAGGTGCAGACGATCCGCTCCCTCGTGATCGCGGCCGTGTCCGTCGTCATCGGCGCCGCCGGCATCGGCCTGCTGGCCGGCGTCGGCGCGAATCGCACCGAGGTGGCCGATCCGCGCCGCCTTCGGAGCGAATTCCTCGCCGGGCTCGGCGCCGGCTTCGTGGTGGTGCTCGCCAAGCGCGGCATCGACCTGGCGCTGCCACACTGGTTTCCGTGGTCCTCGGGAATCGACGGCGCCGATGCGGGCATTCCGTACCTCGGCAGTTTCTGGATCGTGGGCATCCTGATCACCCACTCGCTTCTCGCGTTGAGCGTGCAGCGGTCGGTCGACGCCGTGACGCGGGACCTCAGGCTGCGCTTCGCGATTTTCGCCGGCTTCGGCCTTCTCGTCGGCGCGATCAGTCACGAAACCACCTGGACCGGCATGCTCGTCGCTGCCGCGGTGATGGGCCTCGCCTATCCGCTGCTCGACCGGCTTGTCATCCGAAGCCATCCCTCGGTCATCATCGCCATCTTCACCGCCCTGGGGATCGGCGACGCCCTGTCGGGCATCCTCCTTCCCGGCCAGCCGCGAGCGCTGGGCGATGGTCTGGTGGGCATTGCCGCGGCCCTCCTGGTCGGCTGGTTGCTGTTCCGCTGGATGCGCCCCGGGCCGCTGCCTGCGCCGACGGTTGCCGTGCCCGCACCGACCGTGATCTCGGGAACCACCGAGGCCGCGGGCTGACGTCCGACGTCGAACCCGCGTTCAGCCTGCAGACCGCGCGAGCGCCGCGGCCGCGTCTGCGAGTCGGGCGGCGTGGGCACGCGTCGGCATCTGCGGCGGAAATGCGTGCGGGCCGGCCAGCAGCGCGGCCATGCGCGCGAAGGGCGCTGGCGGCTCGGCAATCGTCGTGCGTCCGAAGACGCCCCAGACCGGCCGCCGCAACCGGCGCGCCAGAAGCGCCACGCGCCAGGGCCCCTTTCCGGCGAGGGTCGTCTCGTCGAGGCACCCCTCGCCCGTCACCACGAGGTCGTGCGCAGCAACCTTGCCGGCCAATCCGGTCAGTCGGCTGAACACGTTGAAGCCCGGCTCAAGCTTCGCCCCCAGGAAAGTCATGAACCCGTAGCCGCATCCCCCCGCCGCGCCGGCGCCGGGATCGGTCTCGCGTCGCAGGCCGAGGTCGCGCGCGACGATCCGCGCGAGCCGCCGCAGGCCCGCATCGAGCACCCGCACCTCCGCGCGGATCGCGCCCTTCTGGGGGGCGAACTGAAAGGCGGCGCCGGCGGCGCCGAAGAGCGGGTTGGCGACATCGGTCGCCGCGATGATGCGTGCGCGGAACGGCTGCGACGAAGGCACGACGCGCGCAAGCTCGGACAGGCCGCCGCCATTCAGCGCCACGGGAGCGCCTGTGCGATCGAGAAAGCGCCATCCGAGCGCCGCCGCAACGCCCAGGCCGCCATCGTTGGTCGCGCTTCCACCGAGGCCCACGATCACGGTCCGCGCTCCGGACGCGAGGGCGCGCCGCAGGAGGAGCCCCGTGCCGTAGGTCGAGGTGCGCAGTGGGCGCCGCTTCGACGCCGGCAGCTGCTGCAGCCCGGAGGCCGAGGCAAGGTCCAGCACGGCCGTCGTTTCGTCGCCGAGCAGGCCCCAGCCCGCCTCGCAGGGTTCGCCCCAGGCGTCGACCGTGCGTGCGCGGTGCCAAACGCCGCCGGTGGCGCGCGTGAGAAGCCGGGCGAACCCCTCGCCGCCGTCGGCCAGCCCGCACTCGGTGATCTCCGCCTCGGGCCAAACCCGCCACAGGCCCCGCGCGATGGCCCGGGCCGCCTGCACGCTCGATAGCGTGCCGCGAAACTTGTCGGGCACCACGAGCACCCGCCTCGGCGGACGAGGCCCCGATGCCTGGCGTGGGGAGCGCAACGCTTTCATTCGAAGCGCGGAGATTAACCGCTTCCCCGCCCGCACGGCAATGCCAGGTTCGTCCCGCGCGTGGATTTCAACCATGCGTTTGGTGATCCGCTCCATTGAACTCGCCACGCCATTTCGGGTATAGATGGTGGTTCGTCGGTCTCCGCCGCCAGCCTCCCCGCCCCGGCCCGACCGGCGCCCCCTGTTCAACCATGATTTCCATGACCCGACTCCATTCCCTTACCAGGCACCTCGCCGCGCTCGCGGCGGCCGGCCTCGTCCTCGCCACGGCAGCCCACGCTGCCGGGCAGTCGTTCACCCTCGACGGCGCCTCGCCAGGGCCCGCCTTCGACGGCGTCGGAGCCGTCTCCGGCGGCGGCGGCACCTCCGTCCTGCTCAAGGATTATCCCGAGCCCCAGCGTAGCCAGATTCTGGATATCCTCTTCAAGCCGAAGTTCGCCGCCTCGATGCAGACGCTCTACATCGAAATCGGCAGCGACGGCAACGCCACGCAGGGCTCCGAGCCCACGCACATGCGCACGCGCACCGACCACAACTACCGCCGCGGTTACGAGTGGTGGCTGATGTCGGAGGCGAAGAAGCGCAACCCAGCCCTGACCCTCGACGCCTGCGCCTGGGGCGCCCCCGGCTGGGTCGGCAACGGCAATTTCTGGTCGCAGGACATGTGCGACTACTACGTCGACTGGGTGAAGGGCCTGAAATCCACCTACGGCCTCACGCTCGACTCGATCGGCTGCCGCAACGAGCGCGGCGTCAATACGGACTGGGTCAAGGAGTTCAGGAAAACCCTCGACGCAAACGGACTGGCCTCCCTCCCGATCCACGCCTTCGACGATCCGGGCAACGAGCACATGTGGGACTGGATTCCCGACCTCGCGAAGGATCCCGCCCTCAACCAGGCGGTGGCCATCGTGGGAAACCACTGCCTGACCCAGGCCCCCGAGCCCGCCGCAGTGCGCGAGACGCTCCGCAGGCTGCACAAGAAGGTCTGGAACACCGAGGACCACGTCTACAACGCCGACGGCGCCTTCTATCCCGACGCCTACTCCTGCGCGCTCGGCGCAGTCCACCGCTTCAACGTCAACTTCATCGACCACGACGCCACGAAGATCGTCAACTGGTACCTCGTCGGGTCGACCTACGGCATCGAACCCTACGCGGACCAGCCGCCCGCGATGTACGCGAACAGCCCCTGGAGCGGACACTACGCGCTCAAGCCCATCATCTGGGCCTACGCCCACTACGGCCAGTTTACCCAGGTGGGCTGGCACTACGTCGACGGCGGCTGCGCGCATCTCGCCGGAGGCGGCTCGGTCGTCACGATGCGCTCTCCCACCGGCGGCAACTACAGCGTGATCGCCGAGACGGCCGGCGCGAAGGCCCCGCAGACCCTCCGGTTCACCGTCGAGGGCGGCCTCTCGCACAAGGCCCTCTGCGTGTGGCGCACCACACGCGAGGCCGAGTTCGTCCGGCAAGCCGACATCACTCCCGACGCGCGCGGCCTGTTCACGGTCACGCTGGAGCCCGACGCGATCTACTCCCTCTCGACCACCCGCGGCCAGCAAAAGGGCAGCTTCGCCGACGTGCCGGCCGACAAGCCGTTTCCCTTCCCGTACCGCGATGATTTCGACCACTACCGGGTCGCGAGCAACTTCGGCTACCTGCCGCACTACACCGCGGATATCGTCGGCGTCTTCGAAATCGCCAATCGTCCCGACGGCCGCGGCAAGTGCCTGCGCCAGGTTGTGAACCACAAGGTCACCAGCTGGGCCCCCGAGTGGAAACCCTACACGGTCCTCGGCGACGCACGTTGGACGGATTACCAGGTGAGCGCTGACATCTCCTTCGACGACGGCGGCTGGGCCGGCGTGATGGGCCGCGTCTGCCTCACGGGCAACGGTTGGGACAACGATCCCAACGGCTACTACGCACGGCTCGATGCGGACGGCGCCTGCTCGATCGTGCTCGCGAGCGACCAGATCAAGGGCACCCGCGACCGTCCCCTCGCCATGGGCGTCGTCCCCGGCTGGAAGGCGGCCGGCTGGCACACGGTCATGCTCCGCTTCCAGGGTGCGAAACTCACGATGCTCGTCGACGGCCAGGCCGTGCTCACCGCGAACGATCACACCTACCCCGCCGGGTTGGCCGGCCTGATCACCGGAGGGAACCACGATGCGCGTTACACCGCGTTGTTCGACAACCTGACCGTCAATCGCGTGAACGGCGGCCCGGTGCCGCCGACGGTCTTCGCGCAGGATCGGACGCCGATCTACTGAGGCCCGTCCCGCAACCTGTGCCGGAGCCCTGCTGCGTTCCGGCACAGACCACGCGGGGCACCGAATCCGGGTCGCCGACGCCCCGGATTTCTCCTATCAATGTCGGTTTCTGACGCGCGAGCGGACTTCTGGCGCTTTCGACGGCGACTGCTATCCTCAGGACCGCCTCGCAACGTCGTCCCGCCCGCCCCGCGCTTTCGCCTCCAATTCCTGGCGTCGAACCGCGCCGGCAGACCCGCCGCCGCCACCCTCTCCCTCCTCCAACGATGCCTCCCTTACGCCGCCTCCCCACCGTGCTCCGAGCCCTCGCGGCCTTCTTCGTCCTGGCGTCCGCCGCGCTGCTCGCGCGCGCCGAGACGCTCGACTTCAGCGCCGGCTGGCGCTTCCACCGCGGCGACCTCGCAGGCGCGCAGGCGCCGGGGCTCGACGATGCGGCCTGGGACCTCGTCACCCTCCCCCACACGCCCCGTATCGAAGCCCTGGTGACAGACCTCGGCGCGCACCGCCAATGGGAGGGCATCTGCTGGTACCGGAAGACCCTCACCCTGCCCGCCGACGCGATCGGGAAGATCGTCACGCTCCGCTTCGACGGAGCGATGAACGCCGCCACGCTGTACGTGAACGGCCGCGAGGTCGCCAGCCATCTCGACGGATACCTGCCGTTCGACATCGACCTGAGCCGCTTCGCGGAAAAACCCGGCGCGCTCGAACTCGCCGTCCGACTCGACAACCGGCACAGCGACATCACCGGACCCAAGCCTCTCGACCAGCTCGATTTCCAGACCTACGGCGGTCTCTACCGACGCGCCTGGTTGCGCATCGAACCGCGCCTGTACATCACCGACCCGAATCTCGAGGACACCCCCGCGGAGGGCGGCGTGTTTGTCACCTACCCCACCGTCACCCAGGCGTACGCGATGGTCGCGAT
>JAJXYI010000382.1 GCA_021780625.1 bacterium
GCGAACACCGCCAGGGCGAACCCCGCCTGGAGCGCCGTGCGCAGGCCGAAGAGCATCGACCAGCGGGCCCGGGTCCGTGACGGCTGCCGCGCGCCGCGTGATTCCCGGGCGAGCTCATCGTCGAGCATTGCGAAGAACCGCGTGCGCAGCGCAGGGCCGGGTTCCTCGGCGGGCATCCGGTCGAGCGTGCCGACCGTGAGCGCGAGGCTCGCGTAGTCGTTCCTGCAAGCCTCGCAGGTCTGAAGGTGGCGGTCGAAATCGGCGGACTCGTCGGGCGGCAGCGTGCCGTCAAGACGGGCGAGCTGGGTGTCGTGGACGCGTTGGCAATTCATGGTGTGGGAGGGCGGTCAGTCGCGGGCGCCGTCGGAGGAGTACGGGCGCGGACCGGCCTGGAGTTTGAGATAATGATCGCGGAGGGCCCGCAGGGCGCGGTGGATGCGGACCTTGAGCGTGCCGACACTGCAGGCGTGGATCTGCGCCAGCTCCTCGAGCGGCAGGTGTTGGAGGCGATAAAGGGTGATCAGTTCGCGCTGGTCCCCCGGCATGCGGGCCAGGGCGGTGCGCAGCAATGCGAGCTCGTCGTTGCGTTCGGCCTGATGGGCGGCGTGCGGCGTCTCGTCGCGCGCCTCGTGGGCCTCGTCCGCCTCGTCCAGCGGCACGGGGGCGCGGGAGGATTTTCTGAAATGGTCCGCGAGCACCTTGCGCGCGAGGTGGTACATCCACGTGGTGAAACTGCCCTCGTCGCGATAAGTGTGCCGGTATTTGAGTATGCGGTAGAACACCACCTGCACGAGGTCCTCGCTGGAACTTCTCTGGCCGGTCACCCGCACGAAAAATCCGTACAGCGCCCGATGGTGCCGCTCGAACAGGTCGCCCAGGCGCCCGGTGTCGCCATCGCGCACGGCGAGCATGAGATCGTGGTCGGTGGTCGGCTCCATGGATTCGGTGCGCGTGGCTGCGGACAGGCAGTCAAAGCCGGCGGAACGCGTGTGGCCATGGATTTCTGCGGGTGCGATGCTCACGGAGGGGAGGGTGGTTCATGGGTCGTTCAGCGGATTAAACCGACCTGCGCGATCGCCGTTACCGGAAATTTGGCGTTGGGCATGGATCGCAGGGGCTGCTAGGAGGTCATTCCACGCGCCAATCCCCCCTCCCCATGACGATGAATCGCCGCCAATTCCTCACCCGGGCCGCCCTTGCGGCCTCCGCCACGACTCTCCTGCGTCCCCTCCTGTCCACCGCAAAGGCGACGCTTCCCCCCACGCCTCCGACGGAATTCGTCCTCCTGCGTCGCGCCACCGGCTATTTCATCGGCCGGGGTGGCACGATTGGCTGGTATTCCGGAAAGAACGCCCTCGCGGCGATCGACACCCAGTTTGTCGAGACTGCCCGCATCTTCCTGGAACAGATGCCCGGCCGCTCGGGGCGCACCCTCGACGTCGTCTGCAACACCCATCACCACTCCGACCACACGGGTGGCAATCCCGTGATGAAACCCGCCTCGAAGCTGCTCGTCGCCCAGCGCCGCGTGCCGATGCTCCAGCTCCGCAACGCGGAGCGGTTCCACACGACGCCGCTGCAGGTGTTTGCGGACACGCTCTTCGACACCCAGTGGAGCCTGGACCTCGGCGACGAGCACCTCACGGCCCGCCACTATTGTCCCGCCCACACTGCTGGCGACGCGGTCTTTCACTTCGAGAAGGCCAACATCGTCCACATGGGCGACCTCGTCTTCAACCGGCTCTACCCGGTCATAGATCCAAACGGCGGATACAGCGTGCGCGGCTGGGTGCAGGCGCTCGACTCGGCGATCCGCGACTATCCCGCGGACGCCATCTACCTGTTCGGCCACGGAAACGCGCGTTTCGGCGTCGCGGGCAGCCGTTCCGATCTCTCGCTCATGCGCGACTATCTCACCGCGCTGCTCTCCTTCGTGGAAAAGGGCATCGCCGCCGGCCAGTCGCGCGAGGAACTCGCCGAGGCGCTGCCCAACCTACCGGGATTCGACGACTTCCACGTCCCGCCGGGCAGGGGAAACCGGTTCCCCGACAACGTGCGGACGACGTATGACGAATTGACGCGGCTGAAGGGCGTGTAACACTGGCGGACTGCGCCGCGGGTTCGTGCGAGGCGATGCCGGTATGAGACTCAAGCGATTGGTCAACGACCTGGTCGACCTGGGCGCCCTGCAGTCGGGCGCCTACCGTCTCGAACTGGCTCCGGTGAAGGTCGCGCAGTTCGTCGCGTCCTGCCTCGAGGCGGTGATGCCCGACGCCCGGGTTGCCGGCGTGTCGTTGGAGGGCGGACTGGTTCCGGGGGCCCCGCCCATTCTTCACACCGACGAGGCGCGCCTGCGGCAGCTGCTCGTGATCCTGCTTGAGCGCTCGGTTCGCACGAGTGCCTCCGCGTCGCTATCCCTCGTCGTCCGCCGCGGGCCTCCGACCTCGGCCGACCAGCCCGGCATGTGCGCCGGCGACTGCCTCGAGTTCGAGGTGGGCGATGCGCCGCGCTCCGCAGCCGCGACGCCGCAGGCGGGCCGAAGGGCGATGCGCCGCTCGCGCCTCACCGCCGCCGACCGCGCCGGGTTGAGCCTCGCGCTCGCGTCCCGGCTGTGCGAGGCGCTCGGCGGCCGGATGGTTGTCGAGGAGCTCCCCGGAGCCCCTCCGCGATTCTTCGTGTGGATGCCGCTCGGCCTGCCTGCGGCCGAGCGTGTCGTCGAGGAGCCGTCGTGGAGCCCTGTCCTGCCAAAGGGCGTGTGAACGCGCCCTCAGGGCGTATCCACAATTCCATTCTTGATCGCGTAGCGCACCAGGCCCGCGGGTTCCTGGATGCGCAGCTTGTCCTTCAGCATCGTCATATAGTTGGCGATCGTCTTCGGGCTGAGCTCGTACTTGTGCGCCATCTCCTTGGTGCTCATCCCGCTCGCGAGAGCCCTCAGGATCAGCCGCTCGCGGGGCGTCAGCCGCACCGGCGGCTGCTGGGACGAGCCGTCCGGCTGGATCGCGTCCAGCAGCATCCTCATGCTGATCGGACAATAGAAACATTTCCCGGCCTCGACCGCCTGGATCGCGTCCTTGAGGATGTGAAGCGACTGTCGTTTAGAGACGAAGCCCTGGACGCCCACCGAGGCGGCGTCGCGGACGACGCCCTCGTGCTCGTTGGCGGTCAGCATCACGATCTTCATGCCGGGCAGCTCGCTGCGCACCATCTGCACGATCTCGTGCCCGGTGCCGTCCGGCAGCATCCAATCCAGCACCATCATGTCGGGCCTGTGCTCGCGGCACGCCGCGATCGCCTCCGCCACCGTGCCGGCCTCGGCGACCACGCGGAATCCCCCGGACTCATTGATCTGGGTGCGAAGCAGATCACGGATAAGGGTATAATCCTCAACAATAAGTATCCGGGTGTCTGACACGCGGCGGACTGTAGCATGAACGTGACAAAAATCATCCGAAAAATGGACGCGCGCCGCGACCAGGCCTCCGCCAGTCGTGACGACACGGTCGCCGGACTGCCCGCCCGGTCGTGGATGGCACGGTCAAACGGGGGCTTGTGGTGGAACAAAACAGCTCTTTACTCGTCCCTCTGCGTCCTGCATGAACCCGTGTTTCATCCCAACTCGATCCTGACCACAATGTCCTCCCTTCCCCGTGACCTGCGCAGGGTCTCGTCTGCCTTAGCCGTTGGACGGGAGGCATTAGAATGCCACGGGTACCCCTTCTGATTCCGGTTCGCCAGCTGCGACCCCCACGCACTTCATCAACATGATTCGATCTGTCTTCCCTTCCCTCGGCCGCCTTCTGGGCCTCGCCGTCGTGGCGCTGATGCTTGCCGTCCTGCCCGATGTCGCGCATGCGCTCGACGGTTTTGCGCCGAACCCGAACAGCGTGGTCAACGTCGTCGCCCAGCAGGCTGACGGCAAGCTTCTGGTCGGAGGATTCTTCACGAGCCTCGAGCCCGACTCCGCTAATCAGGCCATTCCTCGCACGTACCTCGCGCGCATCAACCGCGACGGCAGCGTCGACACGTCGTTCGCCCCGAATCCCAACGCCTCGGTCGACTCGATCCTCGTCCTGCCCGACCAGTCCATCATCATCGGCGGCCAGTTCACCAGCCTGCAGCCTGCGGGCTCGTCGACGGCGATCCCGTGCAATCACCTCGCGCACATCTACGCCGACGGCAGCGTCGACACCGCGTTTGGTGCCAGCGTCTCGGGTTCCTCGGCCCTTCTCGGCACCCCCGATGTTTACACGCTCCTTCGCCAGCCCGACGGAAAGATCCTCGTTGGCGGCTTCTTCGACCAGGTCGAGGGCAAGGGCGACTCGGCCGTCACCCCGCGCACCAACCTCGTCCGCTTCAACTCGAACGGCACGCTCGACACCTCCTTCCAGGTTCAGACCAACGGGCTGATCATGACGCTGGTCCAGGACAGCAGCGGCTCGGTCCTGGTCGGCGGCGGCTTCACTGCGGTCACGAACGCATCGACCGGCGCGTCCGTCACCCGCAACCGCATGGCGCGTATCCTCGCTGATGGTACGGTCGACTCGACGTTCGACCCCAACTTCAACAACCGCGTCAACGCGATCCTCGTGCAGCCAGACGGCACGATCATCGTGGGCGGCGGCTTCACCTCGCTCCAGCCCAACGGCGCGTCGACCGCCTCCGCGCGGGCATTCCTCGCCTCCCTCGGCCACGACGGTTCGCTCAACAGCCGCTTCGCCTCGAGCTACAACGGCGCGGTCAACGCCCTGGCCTCCCAGCCTGACGGCATGATCCTCATCGGCGGCGCGTTTAACGGGCTTTCCGTCACCACCGGCACCTCGTCGCTGCTCGCCAACTACATCGTCCGCGTGCGTCCCGACGGCACCGCAGATCCCACCTTCCAGGCGCGGCCCGCCTACACGGTGTCGTCGATCCTCGTTCAGTCCGACGGCAACATCGTCATCGGCGGCTTCTTCAGCGGCGTAATGTCGCGCGCGTCCGGAACCGCGATTCCCCGCTGGTACCTCGCCCGGCTGACCGCCAACGGCAGCCTCGACACGGAGCTGAATGGAAACACCGGGATGCGGATCGACTCGATCTATCCGCTGAAGAACGGCCAGTACCTGCTGA
>JAJXYI010000135.1 GCA_021780625.1 bacterium
CCTGGCCGGCGGCTGCGCGTTCAACAGCGTGGCCAACGGGAAGATCTTCGAGCGGACGCCGTACCGGGAGCTGCACATCCACCCGGCGGCCGGCGACGCGGGGACCGCGGTCGGGGCGGCGTTCTACGTCTGGCACCACGTGCTCGGGAAACCGCGGGAGTTCGTGCTCGAGCACGCGCACTGGGGGCCCGAGTACACCGACGCCCAGGTCAAGGCCGCGCTCGAGGCACAGGGGCTTTCGTACGAGTGGGTCGAGGACGAGGCCGAGTTGTGCCAGCGTACGGCCGAGCGCATCGCGGCCGGCGATGTGGTGGGTTGGTTCCAGGGGCGCAGCGAGTGGGGCCCGCGGGCACTGGGCAACCGCTCGATCGTCGTGGACCCGCGGCGGCCGGACATGAAAGACATCCTCAACGCCCGCATCAAGCGGCGGGAGTGGTTCCGGCCGTTTGCGCCATCGATCCTGGAGGAGAGGACCGCCGAGTACTTCGAGGAGAGCTACCCGGTGCCGTACATGCTGCAGGTCTACAAGATCAGGCCGGAGAAGCGCGCCGAGCTGCCCGCCGTCACCCATGAGGACGGGACCGGGCGGCTGCAGACAGTAAGCCAGCGCAACAACCCGCTCTACCACCGGCTGATCGAGACGTTCGGCGAGCTGACAGGCACTCCGGTTGTGCTCAACACCTCATTCAACGAGAACGAGCCGATCGTGAACACCCCGGAGGAAACGGTGGACTGCTTCGTCAGGACCAAGATGGATGTGCTGGTGCTGGGGAAGGCGATGGTGAGGAAGGAGCAGCGCCAAGGATGAATGCTCGGGACCTTGGATCCTGTTGTGCGAACGATCGGCGTCGACGGCGCCGTGGGGCATGGCTGCTGATGGGCAGGCGATGAAGGACTGTGGTCCCAAGCGGTGAGAGTCGTTCATGTTGTCCGCTCGTTCTATCCGGCCGTCTCGCACGGCGGGCCGATCGAATCGAACCGCGGGTTGTGTCGTGCGCTTTCCGACCTGGGAGTTGAGGTCAGGGTTTTGGCCTCGAACGCGAACGGTGCTGCGACGCTGCCGCGAGAGTTTCTGGGTTGGCGGGACCAGGACAACTATCGAGTGTTCTACGGTGCGCGGTGGCTTGTTGCAGACTTGAGCCCGACGTTGGCGGCTGAGCTCAGGACAGAGTGCAAGACGGCTGACGTTGTTCACGCCGGCCTCGCCTATAACTGGTTCCTGCCCGTGGCCGGCAAACTCTGTTCCAGCCGAGGCGCGCCGCTGGTCCTGACGCCGCGAGGCACGCTCCTGCCGGACGCGCGACGGCAGAAGGCGCTGAAGAAAGTCTTGTTTGACCGCCTCGTTCAGGACCGCACCCTGCGGCGGGTCACGGCATTTCACGCAACGTCACGCGATGAAGCAGAGGCACTGCAGCTATTGGTTCCTGGTGCGCGGGTGGCGGTGATCCCCAACGGTGTTGAGGTACCAGGTGCGGTACCGGAGCGAGACCCCGGGGCGGCGCCGTTCGTGCTCTACCTTGGGCGGCTGCATCCGTACAAACGGGTCGAGCGGATCATCGCGGCCTTCGCCCGGGCCGTGAGGTGGGAGCGGTCAGACGGGAGAGGGGAAAAGGTAGAAGGAAGGCGAGAGACCGATGCGCGCTCCGATCCTGATGGGCGGCTGGCGGCCGGCGACGCGCCAGATCGTTGCGATGCGTGGTCGCTCGTGGTCGCCGGCGATGGCGAGGCGGGCTACCGGCGGGAACTCGAGCGCGTGGCCTCCGAGGCTGGCGTGGGCGAGCGGGTGCGCTTCGCCGGGCAGGTGAGCGGCGGCGAGAAGGCGGGGCTGCTGGCGCAGGCTGCGTTCGTGGTGCAGGCGCCGAACCCGGAGAACTTCGGCAACGTGGTCGCGGAGGCGCTGGCGCACAGGACGCCGGCGCTGGTCGGTCACGGCTTGCCGTGGGAAGCACTGGACCAGGAGGGCTGCGGGTGCTGGGTGGACGACTCGGAAGAGGCGCTCGCGGCGGGGATGCGGCGGCTGATGTCGCTCTCGTTCGAGGAGCGCCGGGCGATGGGGGAGCGCGGGCGGGAGTGGATGCGGCGGGAGTTCTCGTGGAATTCGGTCGGGCGGCGGATGCTGGCGCTGTACGAGGAGCTGGTCGCCAACCGAGGCCGATTGGTCCACGACAGCTTGCAGTAAGGGTGAGGTTCGAACTCCAGCCAGGCCTAGGGCTACGCGACAACAAAGCTGGCAATATCCCCTGGCCCTTTTCGATCCAGGGAAGTAGCCGGCGGTTTGGCAGCAGCGGCGAGGCGGTTGAGCGCTGCGACAACTGCTCGACCCCCACATCCGTTGGGTAGGACCTCGCCAGCACCGTGGTTCAGGACTTCGTTGGCGGTGTCAGCGTCGGGAGGACCCACGAAGAGGACCGGTATCCCTGTTCCAAGGACGCCGTACAGTTTGCTCGGCACGACGACGCCCTCCCATCCATCTTCCATCGTGATCAGGTGGACATCTGCCGAGTGAAGGAGATCGGCTGTCAACTCGGGCGACACGTAGTCCTCGACGACCACATTGGGAAGCTGCCCGGCGGCGAGCCTGAGTTTGGGCTTTCCGGCGCCCCGACAGAAGAACCCCAGGATCCAACTCTTGTCTTCGGCGGCGAGAATCTCCGCGGCTTGAATCAGGTCTTGGTAGCTATGCCCCCTGCCGAGATTGCCGGCATAAAGGGCGACCTTCTTGCCCTCCCATTTGAAAAGGGGCCTGACCCTGTTCAGTCGGCCCGCTTGGAGCTGCAAGGGCCGCTGATCCCACGGCGGCACCACAATCGAGAAGGATTCATCACCCCTGAAATGTGAGTAGGTTTCGAGGCGACGCCGCTGCATTGACCCAAGCGTCACGACGCCGTTCACGGCCTTGAGGCCGAATTCGTTGAACTGCCTCAGGAAGCGTTCTACGAGCCCACCTGAGGGAAAAACGTGACCGGCGGTAAGCGCCTCTGGAAATAGGTCCATGGTCCACCAGAAGATCTTTCGGCGACGGTTGAGACACTTCGCCAAGCGCGCCGCTACCACCAAAAACGGCGGATCGGTCAGGATCACGCAACGGTCCCAGGACATGAAGGGAATTAGCACAACTGCCTGGAGCCAGAACAGTGACCAGCTCAGAAGACGCGTTGTCCCACGGGCAGTCCAAAGCCTCGTAATGGATGAATCGTGCCGGTTGCCCGCCATGCTACTGGCACCGGCGTACTCCGCATCACCGGTTAGGACCCGGACCTGCCAACCTCGGTTGGCTAGTTCCTCGGCGAGATCGTGGAGCATGCGTCCTGTTGGGACTTGAGTGCCGCCGAAGAATCGATTGACCAACAAGACGCGCATCGCAACACCAAGGCCTTATCTCGCTCGCGTGGTCCAGGCGTCGACAATCTGCCGGAAGATCTCACCGAGGCTCACAGTGATGTCCCAGCCTGGGTAGTGGCGCCGCATCTTGGTCAAGTCGCTGTAATAGCAGATGTGGTCGCCGATCCGGCTCTCATCGAGGTACTCCCAGATCATCCTCTTGCCGGTGAGCCCCTCGAGGGCGGCGAAGGCTTCGAGGATAGAGCAGGTGTTGTTCTTGCCGCCGCCGATGTTGTAAACCTCGGCCGACCTTGGAGCTTCGATGAAGGCGCGGATGAACCGAGCAACGTCGAGGCTGTGGATATTGTCGCGGACTTGCTTGGCTTTGTAGCCAAAGACCTTGTACTTGATTCCCTCGAGGTTGCAGCGGACCAGGTAGCTGAGAAATCCGTGCAGTTCAACACCCGAGTGGGACGGTCCTGTCAAGCACCCGCCCCGCAGGCAGCAGGTGCTCATCCCGAAATAGCGACCGTATTCCTGAGTCATCACGTCGGCGGCGAGTTTGCTTGCGCCAAACAGGGAATGCTTGGACTGGTCGACAGGGAAGTCCTCGGCGATACCGCTGACAAATCGGACGTCGTCGTACTCCCAGCGAGTCTCGAGTTCCTTGAGTGCGATACGGTTGGGCGCGTCGCCGTAGACCTTGTTGGTCGACATCAGGACAAAGGGCGCTGACAGGGCGTGTCTTCGAGTCGCTTCCAACAGGTTGAGCGTGCCAACAGCATTTGTGTCGAAATCGTCGAAGGGGATGGCCGCAGCGCGGTCGTGGCTTGGCTGAGCCGCAGTATGGACGACGGCGTCGGGCTTCAGGTCGGAAAGGAGCTGGTCGACTCCCTGGCGGTTCCTGATATCCAGTTCATGGTGCGTGAAGTGTGTCAGTGTGCTTTCCAGACGACGTTGGTTCCAGCGGGTATCGCCCTGAGGCCCGAAGAAGACGGCCCGTTGGTTGTTGTCGACTCCGTGGACATCCCAACCGAGCCGATCGAAGTATTGGCATACCTCCGAGCCGATCAATCCGCTGGAGCCGGTGACAAGTAGCCTCATCTGAGGTTCACCCTTTCCTTCTTTGGTGAGGATGCAAGCCTTCTTCCCCCTGCTGTGACCAGGAGAATGTCGCTTGAATAGCACCTCAAACGGGACAAATCAAGCGGCGTCCGCCGGGTGAGGCCTGACAAGCGGCGCCAAGTCCTCTGAGCTTGGAGTGGCGGGCGGGTGTAGCGGAGTGCCGCTGGCGGGGAGGCGCTCGGGGCGCGGGGGGGCACGGCACTCCGCCCCGCCTGCGGCGCGGCTGCGTGCCTTACTACGAACACACAAGAAACGACGTCCCTTATGACCAACACACGAGCAATGACGCCCCTTATCGCCAACACACAGGCAATGGACACGATGGGTGATAATGGCGGTCGAGCTGAGGGGATGAGGAAGCGATGATCGAGGTCTTGGTCGCCGGGTTCGTGGCGGCGGTCATCGCCGGGGTGGGCACGAACTTCATGGTGCCGATCACGGTGCGCGTGGCGCCGGCGATGCGGGCGCTCGACTACCCGGGCGGGCGGCACACGCATGCGGAGGCCGTGCCGCGCCTGGGCGGCTTCGCGGTGGCGGTCGGCCTGCTGTTCGGCGTCGGGACGGTGGCGCTCGTCAAGTGGGGCGCCTGGGGCGCGCGGGTGGCCAAGACCGACCTCGCGGCGCTGGCGCTCGGCGTTGCGATGGTGTTCGTGGTCGGGCTGG
>JAJXYI010000624.1 GCA_021780625.1 bacterium
GGCGGATCGTGAAGGCAGGCGACTCGTTCACAATCGCCTTCACGTCCGGCTCGACGATCTCGGGCAAGCCTCTGGCGCCGCTGTATAATCACGGTGGGCGAACCCCGACGGCGATGTGCGCGCCGGGCCCGAAAATCACCCTTGAAGGGATCCGGCCAGACCGCGTGGCCCCAATTCCTATCCCGCCCAGGGTATTCGAAATCTCGATGCGTCTGCCCGCGCGCGGGCGCTTCGTCGTGGAACACGCCATACACCGCAGGTGCCAGTGTCGACGACAGGACGAGGAGCCGGAGTGCGGCACCACAAGCCCCCAAGAGCACCAGACGCCCGCAAGGAGGGCGTTGAGGCCAGGGGCGGCCTTGGGATAGAATCTTCCTTGCAAGGGCCCGCCCACGATAGCGACCAAGATCGCATGGGCCACTCACCCACCCGCAGCCCAGTCTTGCATCAGGCCGGCGATAAAGCTCCAGCTCACCACCTTCGCGCCATCCAGTTCATCGCGTGGATGGCGCGCCTCGAACCACAGGGAAGGAACCATCCGCACCGATACACTGCGGTGATGCACCTATCGAACACGCGAGGTCGCGAGTCGGCATCATCGTTGCATCGGGTCTTCGGGCACTCGCCTGGTCTCCGCATCATCCCCCAGGGAAAACCCATCGTGTAAAACACAGGTCCTTATCCGTTTCATGTTGTCCTTTCTAGATTACGTTCGACCGCAGGGCATTGCTTTCACCAGCAAACGGGGACCGCAAACGGGTCCCGCAGTACTTCATAACCAGCCGGCGGCCGTGAGACCACGTCCCCCCCCAATCGAACTCGCCATGAGAGCCGTTCAATCCGTACCAGCAACGTTCAAATCCTTGCGCACGACGATCCTGTCGCGTGCCCAAAATCCAGGTCGCCCCTGATTCGTGGGTCTCTTTTTGTGCCCTAGTGGCAATAGTGGCACTGAAGAGTAGGCGCAGGACCCCGCAAGGCAGAAACATCGAGATCGGCCGCAGCCATTTTTTCCTTTCGCCATCCCTCCCAATCGACAAATCTGCCCTTGCTCGCAAACCAGCCATTCTCGCGAGCCAGCCAGATACAGCAGCCCACCAGTCAAGGACTCCTGTCAGGTTACAATATCTCTATCCCGTACAGCCCATGAAACCCGCCAGCCTCGATTCGGTCGTCCCCCCCTGCGCCCATCCCGCCCACCGCTGCCACGGCGCGCCGATGCGCGCCCTTCGTCGTGCCGCCTGCGCCGGCCTCCTGCTCATTTGCAGCCTCCCTCGCCTGGCTGCACAATCCTCGGGCACGACAGTCACCACCGATCTATCGGTCCCCAACAACGGCACGTACACGTTCGCTGGCCTCACGACCGTATCCGGGGCCAAAGTGACGTTGGGCACTTCCGCCTCGTTGACATGGGGTGGCGGTGGAACATTGGCCGGCAGCACGGTCGCGATGGGGATCGGCTCATCGATGATTCTCGCGCCGAGCACAACCCTGAACGTCGACTCCGCGACGTCGGCCAGTGGTGCATTGACGTTCAAGGACAACAACCAGGGAGCCACGTTCGTTAACGCAGGTACGCTCACCACACAATATGGGGCCGGCATAATCGTCCAGACCTTCGACAATCAGGGGACCTTGAGCGTCTCCGGAGACTCCGTATACCCCATCGGCGCGAGTGGCATCACGTCCACATTTCAGAACTCGGGCACGGTCAATATCGACCGATCCTTCGTGAACATCTACAGTGCCCTCAAGAATACGGGAACGCTATCCACATCGGACAATGGCCTGATATTCTTGTACGGGCCCGAAACAACCGCCGACTTGGGATCGATGTCCATCACGAGTCCGGCTGGCATCATTCTTGCCGGACCGCTCGACAATTCCAACGCCACGCTCACTGCGCCCGCCGGCGGCTCCTTCAACGTGGAAAAAGCAACGATCAGCGGTGGTACGATCTCCAGCGGAGCGATCACGATCGGAGCGGGCGACAGCGTGACCCTCAGCGATGCCACCTACTCGGGGGACTTGAGTCTTGGAGTCAATGGGAGTGCCCTGTTCAAGGGCAGCTCGGACTTCACCGGCAACAATCTGACACTGGCTCTTGGAGCCAACCTGACCTGGGATCATCCGGTCACGCTGACAGGGCGAAACATCACGATGGGCAGCGGATCGTTTCTCATTGCGAACGGTTCAATGACGATCGCCGCGAATACCACCCTCACCGGATACGTTTCTCTCAACACAAAAGGCAGCGGCTCAACGCTGGTCAACGACGGTCATATCCTGAGCATTAACGGCGGCACCATAGCGCCGCCAGCATTTACGAACGAGGGAACGATCACCGTCCAGGGCGCAGGCGGATTGATGCTTGGTTCGATGTACGGCGGAGGTACGGTGGTGAACGACTCAAGCGGCCAGATCGTTGTCGATGGAGGCGAGGTGGATTTGGGCGGCGACGTCTCAAACCTGGGCAAGATCTACACGACCTCAAAGGGAGGTACGATCATGCTTCAGACCAATAAAACCTCGGACTTTGGGTCGATCGACATCACGGCGGGAGGGACTATCGCCATCGCATCGATCATCGATAATACGGGATTGACACTCAACCCTCCCATTGGAGGCAAATACCTGCTCCAAGGAGGAAGCATCAAGAATGGAAGTGTCGCTGCCGGAGCACTCGGCTACTCCGGGGCAAATTCGATGCTCGATGGCGTGACGGTGAATGACGACTGCACGTTGTCCTCAAACGCACAACTCACGCTCGTCGACGGTAGTTCGTTCAGCGGTACGAACATCACACTCGGCCAATATTCCCAGCTTTACTGGCTACAGGCCGGACAATTGACCGGACAAACCATCGCAATGGGCCCGTCCAGCACATTCACCGTAGGCCGGTATTACGGCGTCGGCGGATCTCTGACTCTTGATCCAAATACGACGCTGAGCGGAATGGTTAATTTTTACAGCAATTCCGACAGCACCATCACCAACAACGGTACGATCAACCAGACCTCAGGCACCGGTATTATCTACGGATATCCGTTCACCAATAATGGGACGGTCGAAGTGACGTCCGGAACCCTGAATATTGGGAGCGACCACGTCATTGGTTCAGTGCCGCCCGCGTCGAGCTTCGTGAACAATGGCACGCTCATCGCCAGCGGAGGCACGCTCTCCATCGGAAATGGGTTCAGCGGAACGGGATCCCTTCAGGCGCAGGGAAGTGGGACAATCGTGCTTAACGGTTCCCTTACGACTGCCTGTCTCTCACATGTCAGTTTGGATTCAACGAGCCACATTCGAATCGCCGGCACACTCGACAACAGCAATGCGACGCTGCAGGCCCCTTCGGGAGGTGCATTTGAGCTCTACGGCGGCACGATCAGGGGGGGGATCATTGGCCCTGGAGCCATCTCCTACTTCCCTCAGGGTGGCACACTCGACGGCGTAAATTTCGGCGGCGCGATCAACGTCCCCGAAGGCGCCGCAGTCACGCTCACCGACGGCGTCAACGTATCCAATCAATCCATCACCCTGGGCGCCTCTTCGTCGCTCACCTTCAATCAGGCGCTCCCCTACCTGACATCCAACACGGTTACCCTCGGACAGGGATCACAGCTCACTGTCACGATGGGTTCATTGACCATCGACTCGAAGTCGACGCTTATCGGCAACGGCCAGGTCATTCTGAGCGACCCGACGGCAGTATTCACGAATTACGGACATCTCGGGAACTTGAACTCTTCGCTGACAATTTCCGCCTCGAACGTGGTGAACAGCGGGCAAATCACGGTCGCGGACAACAACAGCATTTCGGCCAATTGCCCCATCTCACTGGGTGGCACCGTGAATCTCGAAGGAGGAACGATCAGTTCAACCAAGGGCATAACAATATTCAGTACGGTATTCTCGGACGGTGGCACCCTCACCGCAGGCAGCGGGGTGACGATCGATCAAAATGCCTACTTCGAGGGTGATGGGACGATCAACGGCGATCTGATTCTCAGTGGCGGCACCCTGAACGTGGGGTCGATGGGCGGCTCTCTCGTGATCAGCAACGGATCCCTGAACATCGCGAGTCCCTCAATCCTGCAATTCTCCACCTTTGGTTCATACGCGGCACCCCTCTACTTCGATCAACCGACGGGCGATATCGATATCGGTCAGGGAAGACTGACGCTCAGCCTCATGCTCAAGGCCGTGCCACAAGCGGGCCTGTCCACGAAAATCATCAGCGCAACCGCAGGGACTCATTTTGCCGGTACCTTCGCCAATATTCCCAGCTCAGGCTCACAGATCACGGCGGCTTACAATGGCAGTTCCTATACGTTTCGCGTCGATTACGACACCACCGGAGTAACCTTGAGCGTGGTCAACAGCCCTTCCAGCTCCACCCCGTCTGCACCGAGCATCACGACCCAACCCGAGAACGTCACCGTCAATCTGGGCTCCTCGGCGACATTCTCGATCGCGGCCGCAGGCAATCCTCAGCCGACCTACCAATGGCAAAAAAGCGGCGTGAACATTCCCGGCGCAACCGGATCGTCGTACACCATCCCCGTGGTCTCGTTGTCCGATTCCGGGACTTACGACGTCGTCGTCACCAACAGCCAAGGTTCGGTCACGAGCGCCAGTGCAGGCCTATTCGTCAACGCGACCTACGCCCCACCCTCGATCAGCCACCAGCCCTCGAAGGTGAACACTTCGGTCGGCGGATCGGCCAGCTTCTCTGTCTCCGCTTCCGGCAATCCTTCCCCGGCCTACCAATGGCGCAAGGATGGCGTCGCAATCCCAGGAGCCACGAGCTCCAGCTACACGCTGACGAACATCTCCGCCTCCGAAGCGGGCACCTACGACGTCGTCGTCTCCAATAGCCAAGGCTCCGTTACCTCCTCCGGCGCGGCCTTGACCGTCACCGCCTCCAACTCGGCCCCAACCGTCACTCAACAACCGAATAGCGCCACAGTCACCACCGGCAATTCCGTCACGTTCTCAGTCACCGCCTCGGGCAATCCGACGCCCACGTATCAGTGGCGCAAAAACGGCATCGCCATCGCCAATGCCACCGACGCGACCTTCTCCATCGACTCCGTCTCCTCGGCCGACGCAGGCACCTACGACGTCGTCGTCTCCAATGCCAACGGCTCGACCACCTCCTCGGGCGCGACGCTCACCGTCACATCCGCCAACTCGGCTCCCACCATCACCGAACAACCGGAAAACACCCGAGCCCTCGTGGGTTCAACCGCTTCCTTCTCAGTCTCCGCCACGGGCAATCCCGCTCCAGCCTATCAGTGGCGAAAAGACGGCGTCGCCATCCCCGGCGGCACGTCGGCCACCCTCGCCCTCACCAACGTCCAATCCAGCGACGTCGGCAGCTACGATGTCGTCGTGACCAACTCCATTGGCTCCGTCACGAGCCGGTTGGTGCGCCTCGACGTGACCCCCTCCGCCGAGCCTCCGACGATCTTGACCCAACCAATTTCGCTGAGCGTGATCGTCGGACAGCAGGCGACCTTCTCAGTCGAAGCCGAAGCCGATCCGACGCCAGCGTATCAATGGACCAAGAACGGCAACGTCATTGCCGGCGCCACCGACACCACGCTGACCATCCCCGCCGCCCAGCTCTCGGATGCCGGCACCTATTCGGTCTCCGTCTCCAACTCGTCGGGCAGCGTCACCTCCCAGAACGCCTCCCTCAAGGTCTACGCCAACGACTACGCAGGAACCTATTTCGGGACCCTCGGCTCCGGCGGACAGTTCGCGTTGATCGTCAATCACGACCACACAGGCTCGTACCTCGCGTATCTCGGCGACGGCAAGACAGCCATCGTGCAGGCCAGCGTGCTAATCGACGACTCCGGCCACTTCTCATTCCAAACCTCCACTCCGGCAGTCGCCACGTCGAGCGTCTCCGCGGGTCGGTTGCAGGCCGCCGCGACCTCAAGCTCCCTCACCGTCGACGGCACCATCGTCGGCAACGGATCGCTCACGGGCTCGATCACCGGCGGTGTCTCCTTGACGCTTTCCGGCACGGAAGTCTCTTCGGGCTCCACAGGATCCATGGCCGGCTTCTATCAGACTGCCTCTTCAGCCACCAACGACTCGGTCAATCTGATCGTGAGTGGCGACGGGCAGGTCTTCGTCCTCACCCAGACTTCCACTGGCGTATCCGCCGCGACGGGTACAGTAGACAGCACCGGCAAGGTCAGCGCCACGACCTCCAACGGTCAGACGATCACCGCGACGGTCGCGGCGGGTTCAGGGACGGCCAAGGTGACACTCGCCGACGCCAGCGGATCAACCACGCTTGCCGGCGGAACCCCCGACATGCTCGAGTCGCAGCATCTGGTCGGCATCTCCGCGCGGGCGCTCTGCGACACCGGTTCCAACAACGCGGTCGCCGGATTCATCATCACCGGCAATGAATCGAAGCAGGTGCTCATCCGGGCCGTTGGTCCCGGCCTTGCGGGCCAGGGCATCACCCAGCCAATCCCAAATCCCAAGCTCGATCTCTACGCCGGCCAGACCCTCATCGCTTCGAATACCGGTTGGGGCTCCGCCGCGAACGCCGATGAGATCGCCGCCGCGGCCTCCCGCATCGGCGACTTCGCCCTCGCACAGGGCTCCGCCGACTCCGCGATCTACACGACACTCCAGCCCGGCCTCTACACCGCCAACGCCTCTCCTTCCGATGGCAAAGCCGGCGTTGTGCTCGTGGAGGTTTACGACCTCTCAACGCCCACCTTGGGCAACAAGATCGTGGCCCTCTCCAGCCGCGTGGAGGTCGGAACGGGCCAGGATGAGGGCGTCGCCGGGTTCGTAGTGTCGGGGAGTGTCCCCAAGCAGTTCCTGATCCGCGCCGTCGGTCCCACCCTCGCCTCGCTCGGTGTGTCCGGAGTCCTCGCCCACCCCGTGCTCAAGCTCTACCAAGGTTCGACCGTCATCGCTCAAAACAGCGGATGGACCACGGCCGCAAACGCCACCCAGATCCCCACCGTCTCGCAGTCGATCGGCGAATTCGCGCTCCAGTCCAACGACGACGCTGCGCTGCTCGTCACCCTCGACCCGGGCGTCTACACCGCCAACGTCTCGTCCGGCGACGGCACCAAGGGCGTCGCGCTGATCGAGGTCTACGAGATCCGCTGAGTCGTTTTCTCTTGTCCGCCGTCTTTAGCGTCGGCGGACAAGGTAGGGGCCGGACTGGGAGGACAAACGCAGACGCCATCCATTCCAACCCTGTTCAGCTAAAGGAAGCGGGAAACGGGAGCGACAACGCCACGGGTATCAGCGGATCGATGTGGACTGCGGTGGCCTGACACCGCTCTGGGACGCGAGGCCTGTCGAAGACCCTGAGCGGAGTCGAATGGGGCTCGCGCCCCATCAGCAGTGGCCCTGCGGGCCGCGATCGGAGCGATAAGGCGCAGCCGCAGTGACAGGGAAAACGGGGAGCGATGCGATTCTGCCATGGCAACCAGGGTTTCGGATTCCGAAAACAAGGGCGGTGTCGGGGCACCGCACAGCTCCACCTGTATTCAGCCCTCTCCCCGTCCCCATCCCTTTCATCCCCTCCATCCCTTAAAATGTCCTGGGATTCGTGTCCGATGGCCGTCGCAACCATCTTGCCAGTTTACCTTCCAAGTTTAGCTTGCTAATTGATGCGGGTTCATGAGTCTGGCGGCATGGCACAGGACGATCTCGAAGCCTCCGTGTACGCGCTCGCCGACTCCTTCGGCCTCGTTCTGCGTCGCATTCGCGCCGTCGCCTCCTCCTCCAACGAGCTGTCGCTCACCGAGAATGCCGTGCTGGTGCGCCTTGAGCGCGAGGGTCCGGCCACCACCGCAGAGTTAGCGCGTGCCCACGGGATGAAGCCGCAGTCCATGGGCGCCACGGTGGCCTCGCTCGCCGACGCAGGCCTCATCGCGCGGAAGCCCCATCCCACGGACGGTCGGCAGGTGATCCTCGCACTCACCCCCAAGGGCCTCGCCCTGCGCAAGTCCACCCGCGCCGCCAAGCGAACCTGGCTGGTCGAGGCTGTCGGGCGACTGGGCAAGGAGGACCAGAGGCGCCTTTTCGCGGCCTCAGCTATCCTGCGAAAGCTCGTCGAATAATGGCCGACCGAGCGACATCGCACCGCGGTCTTGCCCGCTTCTCCCACGCGTGGAGGGCTCTGCATCACCGCAATTTCAGGCTATTCTTCTTCGGTCAGAGCATCTCCCTGGTTGGCACTTGGATGACTCGACTGGCGACGGGCTGGCTCGTCTACCACCTCACCCACTCCGCCTTGCTGCTGGGCGTCGTCGGATTTTCTGGCCAGATCGCTTCCCTGCTGGTTGGTCCATTCGCCGGCGTCTGGGTCGAGCGGATCGACCGCCGCAAGCTGCTGCTCACGACTCAGGTGGCCGCGGCCGTGCAGTCGTTCACTCTGGCCGCCCTCGCGCTGACGCACGTGGTCACGCTTTGGGAGATCATCGGCCTCGCCGTCTTCCAAGGACTGATCAACGCCTTCGATATGCCCGGTCGCCAGTCCTTCCTGGTCCGGATGGTCGACAACCCGAACGACCTCGGCAACGCGATCGCCATCAATTCCTCGATGGCCACCGGCGCCCGCCTCGTAGGTCCCGCCATAGCCGGCCTCATCATCGCTGCGTTCGGAGAAGGCTGGTGCTTCTTCATCGACGGCGTCAGCTATTTCGCGGTCATTGTTTCGCTTCTGTTCCTGGCGGTCCACCCCGTCGCGGAACGCCGCAAACAGAACTCGATGTTCCAGGAGATCCGCGAAGGATGGGACTATGTCCGCTCGTTTCGGACGATCCGCGTGATCCTCCTGCTGTTCGCGCTGATGAGCCTGATGGGCTACTCCTATTCGGTGCTGCTTCCCGTGTTCGCGAGCGACGTGCTCCACGGCAACGCCAACACCCTCGGCTGGCTCACCGCCGCTTCCGGCGCGGGCGCCCTCGTCTCCGCCCTCTCCCTCGCGATTCGCAAATCCGTCGATGGCCTGCCCCGCATGATCTCCGTTGCAGGCGCTACGCTCGGCGTCGCGCTGATCCTCTTCGGCTTCTCCCACGTGCTGTGGCTCTCGCTGGTCGCCATGGTGTTCGTGGGTTTCGGACTCACGCAATGCGCGTCAGCCAGCAACACGATCATCCAGTCGCTGGTTGCGGACGGCATGCGGGCGCGGGTGATGGGCTACTTCACCATGTCGTTCTTCGGCGCCGCTCCCCTGGGTAGCCTGCTGGCGGGCTTCCTGGCCCATTCATTCGGGGCTCCCGTAGCCACGTCGGTCGCAGGTGTCTTCTGCGTCGCCGGCGCGCTGTGGTTCGCGTTCCAACTGCCCGCAATCAACGCGGCGGCGCAGTCCACGCTCGCCGCCAAAGTCCCGCCCGAGGGCCACCGTCCCGCGCCGACCGCGGAGCCGCGCGCCGCCTGAACTCTTCTTTTCCTTCCACACATTCCCTCGTCATGTCGTTCCTCCATCCCCTCGCCTGCCTGTTCTCTGGTATGATCCTCGCCAACGCCGTCCCGCACTTCGTCCACGGCATCTCAGGAGACCGCTTCCCCACACCGTTCGCCAAGCCCCCCGGGAAAGGGCTGTCGTCTCCGACCACCAACATGGCATGGGCGCTGGCCAACCTCGCGGCCGGCTACGTCCTGCTCCGGGTCGGCGGACTCGCATCCGGCGGCGACGCGACAAAAGCGGCGTTTTTCGCGGGCATCGCCATTATCGGCCTTCTGTCGAGCCGACTTTTCGCCACCAAACACAATCCCTGATCCCTCGCTCCACACTCTCACACCGAAATCGCTATGGCTCTCACCCAACTCGATCCCAACGCCGCCTTCATCGCCATCGACCTGCAGAAGGGCATCGTCGGCCTGCCCACCGCCCACCCCGCAAGCGAGATTGTCAAACGGGCCGCCAGGCTCGCACAGGCCTTTCGCCAACGGGGCCTTCCCGTGATCCTGGTCAACGTCGCCGGACGCGCCCCCGGACGCACCGACGCAACCTCCAACTTCACGTTCCCGCCCGACTGGGCCGAACTCGCGCCCGACCTCGGCGCGCAACCTGGCGACATCCGCGTCACAAAACTTCAGGTGGGCGCCTTTTACGGAACTTCGCTCGAGCTGATCCTTCGACGGTGTGGCATCACCCAGGTCGTCCTCGCTGGCATTTCCACCAGCTTCGGCGTCGAATCGACTGCCCGCGTCGCCTACGATCAAGGCTACAACGTCGTGTTCGCAGCTGACGCCATGACGGATAGGGATCCGGTCTGCCATCAGCACTGCCTGGAGAAGATCTTCCCCCGTATCGGCCAAGTGGCGACCAGCGATACGATCGTCGCCGCCCTTGCGGCGAGCACCTGACCGCCTTGCCCCGTCACTTCTCCGCCAGGAGGGTGGCGAGGTCGGCCTTGGTGTCGTCGGGAGATCTCGCGCCGACATACTCGCGCGCAATGCACCCGTGACGGTCGATCATCTTCGTCACTGGAATGCCCGTGCTGTCCGCTGCGATCGCGCTGCCCGGCTAAGCCATCGCGAGGGGATAGGTCATCCCGTACTCCTTCACGACGAATCGCACGACGTCGAGACCATCCCGGTCCATGGAGAGCCCGATGAACGAGACGCCTTAGAGACCGCATTCGTCGGCGAGCCGTACGAAAGATGGCGTCTCGTCACCTGGCCTTGTCCTTTTTCGGCGGCACTATGAACAAGTTGACCTTGGGACCGAAGAGTCGGGCAATCTCACCGATCGCTTGATCCGCGACGAGAGGTACCGGAGCCGCATCCCTGATCGCCTGGCGAATCTCGGGCCAGTCGTTTTTGTCGGCGATGCTGCCCACAAAAGCAAAATAACGCAGATCTCCGACCGTCGGCTGGGGATTCAGAAAGAGGCCAAGTTTAGCTGCATTCCAGGCAGGCTGGTTCAATTGCGCATCGAGAAGCAGTCGGCTGTAGAGGTTGTGTATTCCCCAGTCCCAGGGATGGGTAACGCTCAACACCGTCAAATAAACTCCGGCCTTCTGGACGGCCTCCGGCCGATCCAACTCGTGTTCCGCCAGGTATAGGATCGCGAGCGTCTTCCGCGCCTGGTAATCCGGGGTCGCCTTCTGACGTTTGAAGACGGCGTCTCCGATATTGTCTGCCATCTGGGAGCTGACGGTGCCCAAGGCGCGGGACTGGAGCGCATCTGCAAACCAGGCAGGCACCGGCTGTGCCTCGAGCTCTTTTCTCATCTGTTCGATCCGGGACACCACCGCGGCATCCGGTTTCTTCGCGCCTGGCATCCAACTGTTCTGGACCTCGCCATAAAGTTTCCATGCCTCGGCAAGGTCCCTGGAATTTGGCAGGTTTTCCGCCCCGGCCTTGGCCCGAACCAGTTCGAGGTCATAACCGGGAAATGGATACAGATAGGATACGGGGACTGCTGCAATGCACGTTGCGACGGTCAAATGCAGCAAACAGGCAAAGACTGCGATTCTGGTCATAGTCGTAGGAGGCTGAGGGGCGAGGTGGCTGGCCTGCCCGATTATGAGGCGACCGTTTTCCCACCTGGCCTGCCCATAATGCCGATGCGGCGCCTGCAGAGGTTTCCTCCGCCCAGGCGTAAGAATCCCCGGAGCCTTATCGCTTTGAAATCGGCTGAATTGGCCGCGCCGCAATGTGCCCATTTCAGGCATTCTCAGCCAATCCTATTCCGCCAACTAACCCTAGTAATATCTATCCTGCATCCGCGTCCGGCGTTCACTTCGAGCCGGGCCGGTCGGGTCCGCGCGGCTCCGAGGGGAAAGGTGCGAACAGCGACACGGCCTCGCCGCGTGAACTGACGTGCAGCTTGTGGTAGATCCGCCGGACGTGGGTATTGATCGTTCCGATACCCAGTCCAAGGACGTCCGCCATTTCCTTGTAGGCGAGTCCGCGCGCGAGAAGCCGGAGTATCTCCAATTCACGGGCCGACAGATCCTCCACCCTTCCACGACTCGGTTCCTGGGGCTTTTTCTGGAACCACTGGACGACCTTGCGGGCGATGTAGCTGTTCATCGGCGACCCGCCGGCGTACACTTGGCGAATCGAAGCGAGCAGCTCCTCGCGAGGCGTCTGCTTCATGAGATAGCCGGAGGCGCCCGCGGTGAGCGCGTCAAAGATGTGATCGCTGTCCTCGAAGACTGTGAACACCACAAACTGAGTCTCGAGCATCGCAGCCTTGAGCTGGCGCACGCAGGTTATTCCGCTTTGTCCGGACAAATTGATGTCGACGAGCACCACGTCAGGCCTGTGGGACGGCAGCAGGGCAATTGCGCCCTCCACGCTCTCGTGCTCGCTTACGAGCGTGAGTCCTTCGTCATGCGCGATCCAGTCGGCGACCAGGGAACGGACGCCTGCGTCGTCCTCAATGATGGAAACGGAAATGCTCACGGTTGAAGGCGGGGGACGCGGGGTTCTAGCGGTTCACGGACTTCCAAGGGAACGAAAAGACGACGGTAAAGCCGGGAGCCTGGGCTTGGCGCAGCTCGACGGCACCGCCGAGTTGCGCGAGGCGGCGCCGCATGCTCGCCAAGCCGTTTCCCGACGCGATGCGGCCATCCTGCGCCGTGGAAACCGCCGCCGCGCCCGCTCCGTTGTCCGCGACGACAAGCCTTCCTCCATCAGCTCCGACTTCCAGGGCAATCGTCACTTCGGTGGCCCCCGAGTGTTTGACCACGTTGTTGAGAGCCTCCTTGTACGCGAGAAACAGGTTGTGGCGGGCATCCGAGTGCGGCCGCCACGGCGGAATCTCGAGGGGAAAATCGAACCGGCACCGAATGCCGGCGGTTCTCAGAAAATCCTGAGCGTACTTCTCGAAGTAGTTCACGAGTGATTCGAGCGTGTCGTGCTTGGGGTTCACCGCCCAGACGATCTCGTCCATCGCCTTCGTCACACCGCGGGCCGTCTCGTAAATCCGCCCAAGCCCATCCTGGGTTTTCCCAGTGTCTCCAAGATCCCGGCGCACCGTCTCGCAAAGCATCGTTATCCGAGTCAGATGGGCTCCGAACTCGTCATGCATGTCATTGGCGATGCGCGCGCGTTCGGAATCGATCGACCGTTCGATTTCCAGCCGCTCCAGGCTTCGCAGGAGCTTTACACGGGCTCGGTTCCAGACGAGGGCCACCGTGGCCAGGACGAAGAGTCCTGCGAGCGAGAGCTTGAACCACAGCGTCTGCCAGACAAATGGCCGGACCGTCAGCGCGACCACCGCCCCGGTGCGATTCCAGACGTTGTCGTTGTTGGCTGCGAGGACTCGGAATGTGTAGTGCCCGGGAGGGACGTAACTGTAGATTGCATACCGCTCCGCCCTGGCTCTCTGCCAGTCGGTATCGAGCCCATCGAGCCGGTACTTGAATCGGACGAGACTAGGATCCGCGAAGCTCAGACCGGTAAATTTGAACTCGATACGATGGCGTCCCGGAGGCACCACCACCGTGCGGTGCACCTCGCCGTCACCAGTCACCACGCGGCCGTCGACTCGGACCGACTCGATCACGACGGGGGGAACCTGCGTGTTCAACACGACATCGGAGGGGTCGATGATGGCAAGGCTCTGGTCCATCGAGAAGACGAGGCGACCGTCGACCGTCCGACAATTGCCGCCCTGCTGGGAGGGCGAGCAGATGATGCTGCCGAGGCCGTCATTGGGACCATAGCTGAGGCAGTCGACCTGCCCCAGCCGGCCATCGGCACACGCGTCCAGCTGTCGCTTGCTCACCCGGATGATCCCAGCGCCCGTACTCATCCAGAGATATCCGCGGCCGTCGTCCTCGATCTGGGAAACGGTCGCGTCGGACAGACCGTTCGCAGGCATGATGGCGGCGAAACGCCCGTTTTTGAGCCGATCGAGTCCCCCGCCTTTCGTTCCAATCCAAAGCGCGCCGCTCCTGTCGCGATAGAGCCCCTTGATGTAGTCGCTCGAGAGCCCGTCGCGCGTGGTGTAGCGCACGACTTTACCCGAACGGATGCAACCGAGCCCCTCGCCGTCACACCCCACCCAGAGCGTCCCGTCGGGGTCCTCGAGCACAGACTTCACATGAAGCAGGGTCGGTGCGGTCTTGGACTCCAGCCACCGGATCCGCCCATTGTCATAGTGCACCAACCCGCGCATGCCTCCAATCCAGAGGCCTCCGTCGCGGGCGGGGACGATCGTATTGATGGGCGCCGGCAGCTGACCGGACGATGGCGCAGCGCAGATGTGTCCATCGCTGAGAACGTCCATACCCAGCCAATTCCCGATCCAGACGGTGCCTTTGGGATCCTCGTAGACCGACCAGACGTAGGCGTTCTGCATGCCGTCCTGGAGGCTGAAATTTGTCCAGCGCCCGTCCTTGTCCAGATGATACAGGCCGGCGCCTTCCGTACCTATCCAGAAGCCGCCGTCGTGCGCGGGAGAAACCGTGAGAATGGAACGTCCCCGCCAGTGATCGGGCGACACGACCGAGCTGACGGCATCGACGCGAAGCTTGAAGAATCCCGCGCCGTCGCTTCCGAGCCAGGCGCCGCCCTCCCGGTCGCCGGCGAGCGTAAGCACGCTATCCGTGACCCAGCCGGTTTGGCGGCAATACCAATGCTGTTGCTCCGGGCTGGTGACATTGATGGAGAGAACGCCATCGTCGGGTGACCCGATGAGGAGAAACTTTCCGGGGACTTCGGTGACGCTCGAGATGGCGCAGAACGGCATCTGAAGCCGGGCAATCCGGGAGATTCGTCCATCGGGCTTCCTGATGTAGAGCACGTTCTCCGCGACCACCCAAAGCCCGCCCCCCTCCCGGGCGGCCACGTATTGGACGCGATGCAGCCCGGGCCCTTCCGTCCAGGGTATTTCCGAAAGTCGACCTCCCATCAGTTCGTAGAGGTGGTAGGCGCGGGTGAGCCAGATATGACCCTCCCGAGGGCGAGCCATGCTCAGAAACTGCGCTCTGTCCGGACCTGAGCCGGGAATCTCTGCGCCATCATCGACGCAGCGGAGCAACCCTCCGCTGGTCATCGCCCAGATTCGGCCTTTGTCATCGGCTGCCAGGGCCTGGATCTTGTCGAAGCGCTCCGAAGCAGGGGGCGGATGGTAGATGAAGGTCCCATGCGAATAGGAGCTGACGCCGCCCCGCGAATGTCCGATCCAGAGGACGCCGTTGGATGCCTGATAGAGGCACGTGACGCCATCGTCGTGCCAACGGCTCCGCGTCGAACGGTCCATCGGCACAAAATCCACGCCATCGTAGCGAATGAGACCGTCGTAAGTACCGATCCAGAGGTAACCGGACGACGTCTGAAGAATTGCGGTGATCGTCTTCGAAGGCGCGCCGGTCTGGAGCCTCCATCCAAGTGACGACAAGGCGCCTCCGAATGAAGTCGTGAGGCAAACGCCGCAGTAAAACAGCACCAGGACGCCAAGGCGAATAGGTGTGCGCGTGCCACTACGGACCCTGCACCGATCCGCGACGGCCCTGGAATTGGCCCGCGATCCGGTGGAATCGTGGCGGGTTGCCAACCAACGCGTCATTTCTGGAAAATCGAGGTTCAATGGGCTGGTCGTCACCGCGTAATCAGATTCTAGTGACGGGGATCAGGGTGTCATGGGGGAGCCCGACCGTGACGGCCTAACGGGCCTGAGGCAAGACGGGCAGGCACATCATCGGTCTTTTCTCCGCCCAGTCCCCGACGGTCCGCCCCGAGAAAATCCGGCGATATGAGCCGGGAACGTAGCCGGTGCTACGCCTGAATCTAACGACGAAATACGACGCGTCCCCGAACCCCACGATCCTGCCGATCTCTCGTACGGGCAGCGACGTGGTGACAAGGAGGCGTTTGGCACGGTCGACACCGTCCAGCGTTTCAATGTCGCCAGCCCCGCGCAGCATGCTCATCGACATGCCTTCCGCCCCCGCTGATCCCGGCTCCCGGCCGCAGTGGAGCGTTCGGTAAAAGGCGGGCGAGCATCCCGTGAACTGTTTGAATCGCATCACAAAGTGGCTCGCATGGGCGAAACCCACCCTGGCGGCGATCTCACCGACGGGGAACGTGGAGTCGACGAGGAGCCGCTTGGCGTGGGCCATTCGAATTTGAACGATCTGCCTGTAAGGGGAGAGGCCCAGCACCGAGCGAAAATCTTTTTCGAGGGAACCCCGCGAAATGCGGAGCTTCTCCGCCAGGGCCGCGACGCCGAGGCCGCGACTGGCTTCTTCGCGAATGATGGCCACGGCAGCGGCAACTCTGGCGACTACGGCCTCACGGGAGGTGGTGTCGCCGAGCGACCTTCGGGGACTATTGCGGCTCATGGACGAGGATTGTTTCCGATCGGGGTGACGTCGCTGGAGATCCGCAGCCATGGGAGAGCCCCCGGGGTCTCCCCCGAGGGCTCTCCTCGCAGAATTTCCAGGGATGTCGGCGAAAAGACCGCATCCTCTGGAGGGCGAATACGATCAGAAGGTGATCGTGTTGGTCAGCTGGAGGCCCATGCCTTCCTGGATACGGGATACCGCGACACTGCCGTCGGGTTCGACGCTGACCGGCACGAGACGATCTTTCTCGGCGACGTTGTGAACGTTCAGCTGGACGCGCCAGTCGATCCGATTGGACAACCTGAAGGAATGTCCCACCCACAGGTCGACATGGGTATCCGTCGGGCCATACCAAGGCTTGTCGACGGAGATCGTGCCGAGCGTCGGGTCGTACTGATAGCCAAGCACGCGTTTATCCTCCCAACGAAGTGCGCCACCGAAGTAGCTGTTCTTGAAGAATCCCCGGCTGAAGTGGTAGGTCGAAACGACGTTGAGCCTCCACTTTGGCACCTCTGCCGCCTGGCTGCCCTGCTGAGCGACGAGGGCGTTGTAGTTTGCAGTCAGGTTGTTGTTCCACTGGTCGCGGAACGTGGGGCCACCCCACCAGCGGATCGAGCCGGCATCGGTCGCGAGGAACTGCTGCATGGTTTGCATCAGTTTCCCGATGGTCGGGTCCAGCGCGATGCGTCGTGCATCGGTCCGGACGGCGTTAAGCGTCAGATCCCAATTCGGCGTGAGCTGGGCGGTCGTCTCGAACTCCCAGCCTTTCGACTCCGTGTTGACCGTCGCGGACGGCGGCGCGCCGAAATCCTTCAAGTTTCCGTTGTAGAGCGGCTGGGCCCCTAGGTTCTGGTTGGTGGGCGTGGAAGCCGGGACGGCCTTGAACCAGTCGGCCGGGTTGCTCGAGTGCATCAAGGCCACGTTCATCTGGAGTCCATACTGGTCGACGAAACGCTGGCTTAGCGGGAAGTTCTGGAAGAAGTCGGATACCGCCTTGAAGATCGCGGCGCCGTCCGGATTTCCGCTCTTGTCCGTCGCGATAGTCTGCCAGGAGTAGTAGTTGTTCTGGACATACTGGGACGGCATGTTCGGGACGGCGTAGCCAAGACCGCCCGATGACGTGGGAGCGGAAATGCCTTCCAGCGCGGCCAGACCTTCCGTCGCCGACCAATAGGGCACGGCCCAGAGCAGGTAGAAGTTTCCGGCAAATCCGCCTCCGGTCGCGCCGGTGAGATTCGCATTGTCCTCCGTCGTGTCGTAGTGGGTGATCCTGAAGGTCAGGCGGTCGTTGAGCGTGGAGACGCCGATCCCGTATTCAACCGTCTTGGCGGTCGGATTCGGAATCTGGTTACCGAATGCGTCGCCGCGGGGAGCGTCGGCCTTGAAGTTCTCGGCATTATCGTACAACACGCTGACTTTCGTGCCGTAGGGCAGGTACTTGTCGAGCATCGTCAGGTGATAGACAACGCCACCGCTGATACTGTGTCCCGTCGTCGACTTCGTGAGGATGGGATCGTGGTTGAAACTCATGCTGGCCACACCCTGCGAATCGACCGCGGCCGTAGCGGCGTTGTTGTTCACCGTATCCTGACGCCAGCCGATCGTCGGAACGAGGGAGTTGTTCAGGAAATATCCCTGCCAGGTCAGTCCGTAGGACTTGACGACATACCGGTTTTCGGTGCCGGCAGTATAGAGCTTGGCCAGGTCGCCGTTGGCCGCGTTGAGGACGTCCACGTTGGCCGTCGTCCAGCCCACGTAGTTGGCAGGATTATCCTTCTGCGTGCCCGTATTGGCCACGGCGTTTCCGCTGCTGTCGTAGGTGGTGTAGGAATACGGAGCGGTGGCATTCACTCCGGCAGCGTTCCATTGTGTGCTGAAATAGCGGACAGTTTGGTAGCCGGCCGGCGAAATCGTGCCTGTGATGCGCGGCAGGTTCGCACCCGCCGCCGAGGTTGCATTCAGCAGGTTCTGGTTGCCCAGGTAGGCAACCCAGTCGACATAACGCGCCGCGGTCTGCAGCGTGGCGTTGGGCTGTCCGGTGAGCTGCGCGAAGGAGGGATCCGTCGCCCACTGCAGGAACGACCTGGACTGGTCGGTCTTCTCGTCCTGTTCCGCAAGCAGGGTGAACCGATGACGACCGAGGATGCTCGCAAGCGCCGTATGCCCCAGGAAGTCCGACGCGCGAAGCTCGCCGAAGGCAGTCAAGCGATAGTTGTCGCGGTTCACGAACGACTGGCCACCCCCCGACTGGCCGCTGTTCGCAACATAGGGCCTTCCCACATTCGGATTGGGACTTCCGTCAATCAGGTTGGAGTTGATGTCGACGCTGATGGCATACTGCTGCCCGCCAAGCAGCGCGTACTGGCCGTCCTGATACCGCTGGCGGTTGTAGGCAAATTCGAAGCCCAGGCGGTCATCGAGGAAGGTTTGCTGAAGCGAGAAGTTCTCGGCATTCCACTTTTGCCACTCGCGCTTGTTGTTTCCATCGAGCAGATTGCGATAGAAGTTGAAGATGGAAGGATCGGAGAGCGTCTTGTCGACGTAATACGCGCCTCCCGGTAGTCCGGCAGCGGCCGTGGTGGCCCATTGATTGGTGCTTGGGATGCCCAGATAGCGTCCGGTGACCAGTCCGTTGATCCCGGTGGAGGGCTGGATCACGTTGCCCTTGGCATCGACGATGACGTTATTGAGGAAGGGCTCCATGATGCTCGTTCCGAAACCCAGGGAATTCAGGGCAGTCGGCGCCGAGGTGTTACCATTGTAGTACATGGCGACGTCGGTGGCGTACATGCGACCCATGAACGTATTCGAGAAGATCGAGCCGTTGGGATTGCTGATATATTTGTTGTAGGTCGTATTCGGGTTGGCAGTGAGCTTACCCATTCCGAAGACTCCGCTTCCCGCGGCCCCGACGGGCTGGAACCAGGGAGTGAGCTTGTCGATGGGCGGCAGGTCGCGCGGGCGATTCGCGTTCACATCGCCATCCTCGGCATTTGCCTCGATCGTCGTGTGGCCGTTCGCGAAGAGCTTGGGATCAAACCGGACGGCTCCGTAGACACGATGATCGTGATTGAAGGCGGGCCGCTGCTCGTAGCGCGTCAGATCGTCGAGCGCAGAGACACGGACCGCGAGTTCATCCTTGAGGAGAACATAGTTGAAATCCACCGAACCGCGCACCGAACCGTGATTGTCGACGCGATTCTCGACCTTGTTTGAATTCTTGAAGGACGCTTGGTTGAGCGAGGCATTGATGATGCCCGCCGGGCTGCCCACGCCAAAGAGGATCGAGTTGGGACCGCGCTGGATGTCGACGCGCCCCACATTGTAGCTGTCCCAGGGGATTTCCGTCAGGAAATAGTCGGTGGTGTTGTCAGCCGAATCCAGACCGCGAACACGCGTATTCTGACTAGGGCGCAGCAGGTTTGCACTCTCGTCGAACGTCGCATTGCCGCCGACGCCGGAGAAGTTGCCGTAGATGCCGCCGACCTCGGTGCTCGGGGTGTAAATCAGGAGGCTCTGGTTGTTCGTCGCTCCCGTGTCCTGAAGGAACTGCGCCGTGACGACGTTGATCGCCGACGATACGTCGGCGAGCTTTGTACGCACGCGCGTGCCGGCCAGCGTGTCCGTCGCGGAATAGCCGGAATCGCTCGATGCGTTCACAGTGAAGGGCGACAGCTGAATCGTATCGTCATCGCCGGACGCGGATGCGTCTGGAGCGGATGAAGACGCCGACTGCGCGTGGGCACCTAGCGCCGCGACAAACGCGTAAAGGGACGCAGCAGCGGCCCAACGCGTGCACGAACGTAGTTTTCGTTGGTAATGTCTCATCGTTTAGGGGGTATAGGTTTGCTCGATGGGAAACCTCGGAGATTCACAGCGAATTCCCGGGGAGCCCAAAGGGAGGTCGGAGCATACCGGAGGCATACCGCAACCGTCATGTCATAGGAGTCTATGACTCCCCACTGACACCCCCGTCCGGCACACACCCCTCCCGCGCGCCCACGGTGTGCAACAATGATCCACTACCGAACTACTTCAGACGAGCCGGTCTCGATGACCGCGCCACCCGAAGCGAGCCCGCGGCTCGTCGCCCGGACAACGATCCGCCCGGGCAGCCCCGGGATGGATCGCACGATCACCAGGCAAAGCCCGTTGAATGCGGGGCGGCGATGCGACGGGAACGGCTCGAAACTTCTCGGGTCGCCGTTGTCCGTCGCGACGATCTCGCCGGGCCCGGAAACCGTGAACGTGACCAGGTTGTCGGCCCGCGGAGCGAGGACGCCAGGGGTGTCGACC
>JAJXYI010000365.1 GCA_021780625.1 bacterium
GATCTTCCGAAGAGCGGCTATCATTTCCCGATCGGCGCCCGCGAACGGATCGTCGCCTTGATCGATCCGGGCACCTGGAAGGAGATGGATGCCGAGATCAGCGCAGCCGACCCGCTCGGTTTTGTGGACGCGCAGCCGTACAAGGATCGGCTGGTTCGCTATGAGCGCGAGAGCGGTCTCCCCGAGGCTGTGGTGACCGGGACGGGCAAGATCTACGGCATCCCGGTATCGCTGGCGGTCATGGATTTTCGGTTCTGCGGCGGCACCCTCGGTTCGGCGACGGGCGAAAAGATCACCCGCGCCATCGAGACCGCCCTCACGCGCAAGATCCCGTGTATCATTTTCAGCACGTCGGGCGGTGCGCGCATGCAGGAAGGCATCCTCTCGCTGATGCAGATGGCCAAGACCAGCGCCGCGCTCGGTCGGCTCGCCGAGGCCCGCCTGCCCTACATTTCGGTCCTGACCAACCCCACCACCGGCGGTGTTTCGGCCAGTTATGCGACGCTTGGTGACGTGATCATCGCCGAACCCGGCGCGCTGATCGGCTTCGCGGGACCCCGCGTGATCAAGGAAACCACGAAGCAGACGCTTCCGCCGGGATTCCAAAGCGCCGAGTTCCTGCTGCAGCACGGCTTGGTCGACCTCATCGTGCCGCGCACGGAAATGCGCGAAAAGCTCCGGGATGTGCTCCAGGCGCTCTTCGTGCGCAAGGTCGGCGGCAAAGACCGCAACTGATCGCTTTCGCAGACCGCCGCCCTCGACGACGGCGGTTCTCTCCACGCACGATTGCCTCCGAGACCGGACGCCTCCCTCGACGGTGAAGCGCCTTCTGCCGTGACTCCCAATCCAGCAACTCCGCAGCCTCGGCCTGCGCGCTTCGCCAGCTATTTGGCGGTGCAGGACTATTTGTTCGGGCTGAAGTCCAAGGGAGTGCACTTCGGGATCGACCGCATGCGCCTGCTGGCGGACGAGCTCGACCACCCGGAACTTGCAATCCCGACCATCCACGTCACGGGCACAAATGGAAAGGGGTCCGTCTGCGCGATGCTCGACTCAATCCTCCGGGCCGCAGGTTGGAGGACCGGTCTCTACACGTCGCCGCATCTGGTCAGGCTCGGCGAACGGGTCCAGGTGAACCGTCGCATCCTGCACGAGGACGAGTTGTCCGCCTATGTCGCGGAGCTGAGGCCCATCGCCGAACGTCTCGATCGGCGGGGCGAGGACTGCCATCCCACGTTTTTCGAGTTCATGACGGCGATCGCCTTCCTTCACTTCAAGAGGAGCCAGTGCGACATCGGCGTGATCGAAGTCGGCATGGGAGGAGAGTTCGATGCGACCAACGTGGTGCTGCCCGAAGTGGCAGTCGTCACGTCGATCGGCTTGGACCACTGCGAGTTCCTGGGCGACACGATTGAAAAGATCGCACGCACGAAGTCCGGCATCATCAAGCCTGGCAGGCCCGTCGTGATCGGCCGACTGCCCGCGGCAGCCGAGACCGTCGTGCGCGAGGTCGCGGCTCGCTGCGGCTCGCGAGTGGTGTCCGTGCGCGAGGAGTACGGCGACGATATCGAATGCTATCCCTCGACCTCCCTCGAGGGCGACTATCAGCGCTGGAACGCCGCCACCGCCGCGCTCGTGGCGCGCGCCCTGGGGCCGCGTTGGAAACTCACGAACGAGGTGATCGCACGGGGTCTCGCGGAGGTCTGCTGGACCGGACGCTGGCAGCGGGGCAGGATAGGGGCGACGGAGGTCGTGTTCGATGCCTCGCACAATCCCGAAGGGGCCGAGGTGCTGGATCTCAACCTTCGCCGGCTCGTGGCGGAAACTGGCCGCCCGCCCGTGGTGATCACCGGAGCCCTGGGGCACGCCCGCGCCCGGGCCTTGCTCGAGACCGTCTGCCGCCATGCGCGTGAAGTCCATCTCGTCGTGCCCAACCAAGCCCGCGCCTGCGGTTTCGAGGAGTTGGAATCGTTGATCCCTCCCTCGTTCACGGGTCTCTTGGCCAGGGCGACGCTGGACACCCTTTTCCCGACCACCGACCGGTGCACGGTCGGCGGGCCGGGCGATGTCGTGGTTGTCACGGGCTCGATCTACCTGCTCGGCGAAGTGCTGTCCCGGGTTCATCCGGAACTCGGTGCAAATGAAGGGCGCCTGCAGGATTTCTAGGGCCCTAAAGCGGGCTGGTCCCGACCGCGTCCGGCGTCCGCTTCTGCGCTTGCCCTTCGAGGGGGCCTTGGCCGACAGTGATTCGGTTATTTATGAAACAACGAACCCTTGCGCGTGAAGTGACGGCCAGCGGCCACGGTCTGCACACCGGTGAAACGGTGACGCTCACCCTGAAGCCCGCCCCGGTCAACCACGGCATCGTCATCCGTCGCACGGACTTGCCCGGCAGCCCGGAGATCAAGCCCCACATCAATCTAATCGGGGACTTGGTCCGCAATACCGGCCTCACCGATGGCAATGTGCGCATCCACCTGGTCGAGCACGTGCTCAGCGCCCTGCACGGCTGTGGAATCGACAATGTGGTGATCGAGATGAATGCCTCCGAGCCTCCGATCATGGACGGCTCATCCAAGCCGTTCGTGAACCTCATCCTCCAGGGTGAGCCCGTGGAGCAGGAATCGGAGCGCGAATACTTCACGCTGGACACGCCCGTTTCCGTGTCGCGCGGCGACTCGTCCGTGATCGCACTGCCCTGTGACGAGTTCCGCATCTCCTGCACCTCGTCCGACAACCGCGGCATCCACACGCAGCACCTGTCGCTCACGATCGATCCCGACACCTACATCACCCAGATCTCGGCGGCCCGCACGTTTACCGTGTACGAGGACATCGAGGAGCTGCTCAAGATGGGCAAGATCAAGGGAGGCTCCCTCGATTGCGCGGTCGTCATCAAGGGCGACAAGATCATCTCCAAGGAGCCGCTGCGATTTCCGGACGAGTTCGTCCGTCACAAGATTCTGGATATCATCGGCGACGTGCGCCTGCTCGGCATGCCGCTCAAGGCCCACATCGTCGCGATGCGGCCCGGTCATGCGATCAATGCCGAGCTGACCAAGGCCCTGTTCGCCCGACTCGAGGAGCTACGGAAGGGCCCAAAGAAGAAGCCGCGGCCCGCAACCTTGCTTCCGACCGAGACCTCCCTCGATATCCGCCGCATCCTCGACACAATCCCGCACCGCTATCCGTTCGTGATGGTCGACCGCGTGATCGAATTCATCGGGACCGATGAGCTCGTGGCCGTGAAGAATGTGACCATCAATGAGCCGTTTTTCCAGGGGCACTTTCCGGAGAACCCGGTGTTCCCCGGCGTGCTTCAGATCGAGGCCATGGCCCAGGCGGCCGGCATCCTGATGCTCCGTCGCACCTCGAAGGATTGCTCGACGGCTCTGTTCATGAGCGCCGACAAGGTGAAGTTCCGCAAGCCCGTGCGTCCCGGCGACCAGATCATCATCAACGCGAAGATCACCAAGATCCGCGGCAACAAGCTGGCCGCCGCCGAGTGCTCATGCACCGTCGACGGCCAGGTGGTTTCGTCCGCCGAGTTGATGTTTGCCGTCGTCGCCCAAGGGGAGGAACTTTGAGCGTCATGGCCACGACCATCCACCCGTCGGCGATCGTCGAGCCTGGCGCCCGTCTGGGCGAGGGCGTCGTGGTCGGTCCTTTTGCCTATGTCGGCCCGGAGGTTGCCCTAGGCGACGGCACCCGGCTCCATCATCATGCCACGGTCGAGGGCAACACCGTGGTGGGGCGGGAGTGCGAGATTTTTCCCTACGCGTGCATCGGAGGGAAGACCCAGGACCTCAAGTTCAAGGGCGGAAACCCGGGCGTGAGAATCGGCGACCGGAACGTCTTCCGCGAGTTCACCAGCGTCCATGCCGCAACGTACGACGGTGATTTCACGGTCGTTGGCAACGAGAACACGCTCCTGGCCTATACCCACATCGCCCATGACTGCGTCGTGGGAAATCGTATTGTGATGAGCAACTACGCGGGTCTCGCCGGTCACGTCACGGTCGACGACTTCGTGGTCATCGGAGGCTACGGCGGCGTGCACCAGTTCTGCCGCGTTGGACGCCACGCGATGGTCGGCGCGTACGCCAAGGTAGTTCAGGACGTGCCCCCTTATTTCATCGTGGACGGTTCGCCCGCCACGGTGCGCGCGATCAACAAGGTCGGCCTCGAACGCCACGGGTTCACGCCGGAACAGCTCGACCGGGTGAAACTCGTGCACCGAGTCCTCTACCGCGAGGGTCTCAACCGCTCGCAGGCCCTCGAGAAGCTCGCCGGCCACGCGCAAGCGGAATCCGACGAGGTGCGGCGGATCCTGGAGTTCGCACAGAAAAGCGAGCGCGGGATGGTGTCGGGCGCCTGAGGCGCCGCGAGCCGCCGCGCAAACGTTGTTTGCGCTGGAATCCGACCGTGGATTTCTGAATCCTCGCCCCAGCCATGTCCGCTCTCGCCCTGCTTACCTCCAAGCTCCAAGGCCGCCAGGATCTCTCCGCCGACGAGGTGTCGGCGGTCGCCCTGCTCCTGGCCTCGGCGGAGGAACCCGACGCGGACAAGGCTGCGTTCCTGGCCGCGCTGGCCGACAAGGGTGAGACCGCAGAGGAAGTGGCGGCATTCGCCGCCGCATTCCGTCGTCTTGCGATTGATCCGGGCGTGCAGGAGTGGGCGCCGCGCGCGATCGATATTGTGGGAACGGGCGGCGACCACGCGGGTGGATTCAACGTGTCGAGCCTGGTGGTGCTGACGCTCGCAAGCGCCGGGGTGCCTGTGATGAAACACGGCAACCGGGGCATCACCTCGAAGTGCGGTAGTGCCGACCTGCTCGCGGGCCTGGGCTTCGATCTGGCTGCGCCCCCCGACAAGCTCCGCCGGGCCCTGGCCCAGCTGGGCTACGTGTTCTTCTTCGCGCCAAACTATCATCCCGCGTTCAAGCACGTGGGGCCCGTGCGGAAGCTGCTCGCCGCGCAGGGACGTCGTTCGGTGTTCAACATCCTGGGCCCGCTTATCAACCCGGGCCGCCCCGCACACGTGCTGCTTGGCTCGTTCTCGGTGGAGTGGGCGGGCAAGCTCGCCGCCGCGGCGG
>JAJXYI010000254.1 GCA_021780625.1 bacterium
CAACGATACCACCAGCATCGTCGCCACGACGACGTGCAACGCGGCACAGATCACGAAGGGCAGCGACAACGACGCCTTCGGGGGATAGGCCTCGGCGGCCAGGAGCTGCGCCAGCGGAATGACCACCACCAGGAGCACAGCCGCAACGCCGTAAGCCAGTCCGCTCGCAGTCCAGATCCGCCTGCGTTGGGTGTCACGCCGATCTGCCGCCGCCGGTTCCGCCGCATGGCACCCGGCGCGCCCCGCCAGCGCTGCGCCGACAGTACCGCCCACGGCGCACGCACCAATTAGAACCGCCAGGACCGTCTGCTGGCCGCGCTCGATCAGGGCAATCCAACCGACCACCGCAACCATCATCGCCACCAGCGTCGCCACCTTCCCGCGCAGTCCAGGCTTGCCGCGGGGCGCCACCCAGAACTGGGCAAACAGGCTGTACACCAAGACCACGAATCCACCCGACACATACGCAATCGCCGGAGTGGGTCCCGGCTCGTCGAAAGGTTCGGCTCCAAGCAGAAAAACAAAGAGCGACAACGCGCCCAATGCGAAGGAGAGGATAAGTCGCTGGATCATGCCCGAGTTTAGTGCGATTCACTCCGGGAATCCACGCCGAAAACCCGTCGCCACCGGGGCCCGCGCCGCCTCCCGGGCGAAGCAGCCGAGACGACCCGCAGGCCTGGTCGCCGGCTGCGCCAATCCGCACGCCGCCGCCCCTCAACCGTGGGCGAAGGTGACGACGTCGATCATATCGGCGCCGGCATCGCGCAGCGCCTGCGCGCAGCGATTCAACGTGGACCCCGTCGTGAAGACATCGTCCACCAGAACGTAACGCCGTCCCCGCTCGACCGCCACGCCCCGGGCCACCGCAAAGGCTCCGCGCAGGTTCGACAGGCGAGCCCTCCGGTCAAAGGCCGTCTGCGAAGGCGTGTCGATCACCCGTCGGAGAAGCGTCTTCACCCGCGTGTCGCAGCCCGCCGCCCGGGCCAGCGCCTCGGCGATCAGCTGGGTCTGGTTGTACCCGCGCTCCCTCAGCTTTCTCGGATGCAGCGGCACCGGCACCAGCGTCGCCCCCCGCACCCACGTGAGCACCGGATCCGAGGTCGAAAAAATGCTGCGGATGTCGCCCAACACCCGCAGGCCGCGCCGGTATTTCAGCTCGAGAATCAGCGCCCGCGCCGGCCCCTTGAACAACACCGCCGTCCGCCCGCCTCCGAAGACCGGATGCAGCCCTTCGCAGTGCGGGCAGATCCGCTCCCCATCCACGTCTCCATAAAATGGATGCCCACAGCAGCTGCAGAATGGCGCCTCCACCCGCCGGATCTCCCGCCCGCACCGGAGGCACACGTTGCGCAGCGGGGACTCCTCCTCGACGATCTCACCGCAATGCAGGCAGGTAGGCGGAAAGAACACGTCCGCCACACCCTTCGCAATGTCCAGAAGTTGAGCCCTCATGAAACCTGGCTTTCATGAGATATTTTTTACCTTTTATCAACTTCTTCCACCGATCCCCTCGCTCGCTCGATAACACGCCGCCCGGACAAAACCGCGCCACCAGGTCCGTCGCTCGGTCTCGGTAAACCCGGCCGCCTCGAGCGCGGAAGCGACGTTCGGAAGCGCACGGGTGCGCAGCCCGGCGCTCACCCGGAAGAACACATACATGATGCCGATGAGGCTTCGCTTCCAGAACCGGGAAAGTCGCGAGCCGGTCGCCTCGAAGTCGGCGTAGATCAGGATCCCACCCGGCCTCAACGCCCGACGCAGCTGAACGGCCAGCTTCCGCGCGTCCGAGTCCTCAAAGCAGTCCATGAAGAACAGCGTCCCTATCCCGTCGAAACTCGACTCGTCCATTCGGAAGAGCCGCGCATCCGCACAGACGAACTCGACCCTGCGTCGCTCCTCCGGCGTGAGCCGCGCCGCCGCGATTCGCAACATGGCCGCGCTCGCATCCACGGACACCACCGTCGCCTCGGGCGCAATCTTCAGCACCCGTGCCAGGCAGCGGCCGTCGCCGTCGCCCAGCAGCAGCAACCGGCGTGCGTTCGCCCAACGCTCCAGCAGGCTGAACCGCGCCTCCTCGAGCATCGGTCCATACACGATCCACTCGATGGTCCGATAGGGCCTCGCGACGATGTCGAAATTCGCCGCGGGCTGCGCCGGAGTGATCGCATCTGATGAGGCCATGCCAAAAGGAAACGGCCTTTTCGAACCGCGCAACCGGAAGCGAGTCGAGAAGATGTAAAAAACTCGGGACGCGGTTTTAACAGGGATGGAAGGGATGGAAGGAAACGCTGAAAAACTGAAACGTCGAAATCGGGGTGCCTTTAACCTGGAGTGCGGAATCACGATTCCGCACTCCACATCAATCAAAGTCGCCGCTGAGCTCATTGTTGCTCCTAGCTCCTAAATTCTAGCTCCTACCCCCTCTTCGTTCCCTTCGTTTCCTTTTGTTCAATCAGGATTGGAGTCCCCCATCCCTTCCATCCCCTCCATCCCTGTGAATCCTCCTTCCCTCGTCTCCGGCTGCGCTCTCTAACTCTATAGCAAGAGTAACCTGGCGCTTGAGAGGCAGGGCGTCGCGAGACGACACTCCGCACAACGGCTCATCCCCAGGCGCCGGCACCCAATCCAACCATGTATTCCATGCTCCGATCCCTCCCCCTCCTGGCCGGACTGTTCGTGGCCTCGCTCGTGTGCACCCATGCGGCCGAGCGCCAGAACCGCCCCTTCGTCAGCACCGTGTTCACCGACAACATGGTGCTCCAGCGCGGCAAACCCAACACCTTCTGGGGTTGGGCCAAACCCGGCACCGTCGTCCATGTCTCCGTGGCCGGCCATGAAGCCATCGGCACCGCAGGCGCCGGCGGTCTCTGGGAGGCCAAGCTCACTCCTCCTCCGGTCGGCGGTCCCTACACGGTCACCATCTCCGGCCCCAAAACGGTCGTCCTCCACAACGTCCTCGTGGGCGACGTCTGGCTCTGCACCGGACAATCCAACATGCAGTTCGGGCTGGGCGGGAGCGAAAACGGCGCCGAGGCCATTCGCGAGGCGAACCATCCGGAAATCCGCCTGCTGATGGTCGACAACCATGTCTCCTACGGCCGCGCCATCAATGTCCACGGCGCCTGGCGCGTCTGCACCCCCGAGACCATCGCCCAGCCCGGCTGGGGCGGCTTCTCCGCCGTCGCCTATTATTTCGGACGCAAGCTGCAGCACGATCTGAACGTCCCCATCGGCCTGATACAGGACTGCGTCGGCGGCACGCCCGTCGAGTCCTGGATGAGCCCCGCCTCTCTCCGCAAGGTCGGCGGTTATTCCGCCAAGCTCGACGCCATGGACCAGCTCCGCGCCGAGGGCGCCCCCGCCTACGGCAGCCTGCTCATGCACTGGCTCGATCGCTACGATGTCGGCGGCAAGGGCGCCACCTGGGGCGCACCGTCTCTCGACGACAAGGACTGGAAGCCCGTCACGCTCGCCAATGGCTTCGCTGAATTGGGACTCGGCAACGAGCCCGGCGTCGCCTGGTTCCGGCTGCACATCAACCTTCCCAATCCGCTGCCCGCCGGCACCACCATGATCCACTTCGGTGTCGTTGACAAAATGGATACGGTTTACGTGAACGGCCATTGGACCGGCGCGAGTTCCTGGGTCGACAACCCACGCGTCTATCCTATCGGCGCCGGCGTCCTGCACCCGGGTGACAATCTCATCGCCGTTCGCATCTTCAAGCTGGCCGGCCGCGGCTTCCGCCAGCCCGACAAAGTCGAACTCGTCCTCGGCAACGGCAAGGTCCTGCCCCTCGCCGGTCCCTGGGTCGCGAAGCTCAGCGTCGACGCCCGTCCGCCCCACCCGCTTCCCCTCGACGACGAGAACTTCCCCACCATGCCCGCCGTGCTCTTCCAGGGCATGATCGAACCGGTCGCACCCCTGGCGATCACCGGGGCCATCTGGTACCAGGGCGAGTCGAACACCTTCGAGGCGAATCGCTATCGCGAACTGCTCACCGGGATGATCGGCGACTGGCGCTCGCTGTTCGGCCAGGGCGACTTCCCGTTCTACATCGTGAGCCTGCCCCGGTTCATGAACCACAGCGCGACCCCGACCGACGACGGCTGGACCGACCTGCGCGAGGCCCAGGCCCAGGTCGCGGCCACGGTGCCCAACTGCGCCCTGGCGGTCACGGTCGACACCGGCGAGGCCGACAACATCCACCCGAAGCTCAAGCAGCCCGTGGGCGAGCGCCTGGCGCTCTGCGCCCTGGCGCATACCTATCACAAGGCGGTCGTTTGCTCCGGTCCCGTGTATTCAGGACTCGAGCACCTGCCCGGCGCGCTGAAACTGAACTTCGCGCACGCGGACGGCGGCCTGGCCGTGCACGGCGCGACGCTCGGTGAATTTTCCGTGGCAGGCGCCGATCACGTCTGGCACTGGGCGACCGCGAAGATCGAGGGCGACAGCGTGATCGTGTCCTGCCCCGAGGTACCCAAGCCGTTCGCAGCGCGCTACGCCTGGCAGGCGAATCCCGAAGCCACGCTCTACAACGGCGCCGGACTCCCCGCCGTCCCCTTCCGCACCGACGATTGGCCGGTGGTCGGAAAGTGATGGTTCAGTTGGTTTTCCCCCGCCGCCCCGTGCGGCGGGGGGATTAGGAGCGGGAAAAGGCTGGGATTATTCACAGGGATGGAGGGGATGAAAGGGATGGGGGGGAGGAGTTAGGAGCTAGAATTTAGGAGCTAGAAGTGTGGAGTGCGGCCGCCAAAATCCTCCTAGCTCCTAACTCCTAAATTCTAGCTCCTCCCCCCATCCCTTCCATCCCCTCCATCCCTGTTAAATTTGCTTCAGCCCATCCCCTCCATCCCTGTGAATCCTCCTCAGAGGCGCAGGAAAATCAGCAGCGGCACCAGCAGCACAGCGTCGGCGATGACCCGCGCCGCTCGGGAGCCAAACCGCGGCTCGAGCGCATCGACGCCCAGCAGGAGCAACGCGCTCGCACCGAGCGCCAGGAACGCCCCGTGCGCGTTCTCGTGATCGTAGAAAAACATTCCCAGTGCGAGCACCACCACCAAAAGCGCCAGGTAACGCGCGGCCA